>NZ_CVTX01000074.1:0-3773 GCF_900005715.1 Pseudomonas sp. 34 E 7 | reverse complement strand
GGCCTGGATGCAGAGACCACCGCCCTGGCCATGTCGCGCCCGCCGTTGCGTGTGTTGATCGACGGCCGTCTGCGAGTGCCGCTCGATGCGCCGTTCTTCAAGGCGGGCCCGGCATTGGTCATCACCTGCGTAACCCCGGAAAACCAGTTCCCCCGTGGTCCCGAGTGCCTGGTGGTACCGGGTGTGGAGGGCCAGGTCGACCTGCGATCGGCGCTGGTGGCGCTTGCCAACCGTGGCGTCAACGAAGTGCTGGTGGAAGCCGGCCCGAGCCTGGCGGGCGCGTTTGCCCAGCAAGGGCTGGTCGACGAGTACGTGATTTTCGTCGCCGGCAAGTTTCTCGGTTCCGCTGCCCGACCCTTGCTGGACTGGCCGCTTGAGAAGCTGGCCGATGCTCCCCACCTCAAGATCACTGACATGCGTGCCGTGGGCGACGACTGGCGAATCACTGCCATTCCCGTGCCTGCGGCGAGCGTATAATTCCCGGCCCGCGCTTGAGCGTCAGCCCCCCGTTTTCAGGAGAACGACATGTTCACCGGCATTATCGAGTCCATCGGCAGCATCCGTGCAATGACCCCCAAAGGCGGCGATATTCGCCTGCTGGTTGAAACCGGCAAGCTGGACCTGGGCGACGTCAAGCTGGGCGACAGCATCGCCGTCAGCGGTGTGTGCCTGACCGTCGTCGAGCTGCCGGGCAACGGCTTCGCTGCCGATGTGAGCCGCGAGACCCTGGACTGCACCGCGATGAACGATCTTGCGGCCGGCAGCCCGGTCAACCTGGAAAAAGCCCTGACGCCCACCACGCGCCTGGGCGGCCACCTGGTCAGCGGGCATGTCGACGGCGTCGGCGAAGTCGTGGCCCGCAGCGAGAACGCGCGCGCCGTGGAGTTTCGTATCCGCGCGCCGAAAGAGCTGGCCAAGTACATCGCCCATAAAGGCTCGATCACCGTCGACGGCACCAGCCTGACCGTGAACGCCGTGAATGGCGCCGAATTCGAACTGACCATCATTCCCCACACCCTCAGCGAAACCATCATGGCCTCCTACCAGCCAGGCCGGCGGGTGAACCTGGAAGTGGACTTGCTTGCCCGTTACCTGGAGCGCCTGTTGCTGGGCGAAAAGGCCGCAGAGCCTGCATCAGGCACCATCACCGAAAGTTTTCTGGCCGCTAACGGCTACCTGAAATCCTGACCAAGGGGGTGCCGCGTGGCGCTCAATAGCATCGAAGAACTGGTTGAAGACATCCGCCAAGGCAAGATGGTCATCCTGATGGATGACGAAGATCGCGAGAACGAAGGCGACATCATCATGGCCGCCGAAGCGTGCAAGGCCGAGCACATCAACTTCATGGCCAAGCACGCCCGTGGGTTGATCTGCATGCCCATGAGCCGTGAACGCTGCGAATTGCTCAAGCTGCCGTTGATGGCGCCGCGTAATGGCTCGGGCTTCGGCACCAAGTTCACCGTATCGATTGAAGCCACCACCGGCGTCACCACCGGCATCTCCGCCGCCGACCGTGCGCGCACCGTGCAGGCTGCTGCTGCGAAAGACGCCAAGGCTGAAGACATCGTCAGCCCCGGCCACATCTTCCCGCTGATGGCCCAGCCGGGCGGCACCCTGGCGCGTGCGGGGCACACCGAAGCCGCGTGCGACCTGGCGCGCATGGCCGGGTTCGAGCCGAGCGGGGTGATCTGCGAGGTGATGAACGACGACGGCACCATGGCCCGTCGCAGTGAACTCGAAGCGTTTGCCGCCGAGCACAACCTCAAGATCGGCACCATTGCCGACCTGATTCACTACCGCATGATCCACGAACGTACCGTTCAGCGGATTGCCGAGCAGCCGCTCGACAGCGAACTGGGCCACTTCAATCTGGTGACCTACCGTGATTCAGTGGAAGGCGACGTGCACATGGCGCTGACCCTGGGCACCATTTGCGCCGAAGAGCCGACCCTGGTGCGCGTCCACAACATGGACCCGCTGCGCGACCTGCTGATGGTCAAGCAGCCCGGCCGCTGGAGCCTGCGCGCGGCCATGGCCGCGGTTTCCGAGGCGGGCAGTGGCGTGGTGCTGTTGCTTGGCCACCCGCTGGATGGCGATGTACTGCTGGCGCATATCCGCGAAACGGCCGACCACGTGCCGGTGAAAAAACCGACCACCTACAGCATCGTCGGTGCCGGTTCGCAGATCCTGCGCGACCTCGGTGTACGCAAAATGCGCCTGATGAGCGCACCCATGAAATTTAATGCGATATCCGGTTTCGATCTGGAAGTTGTAGAATACGTGCCCTCCGAATAAAGGCTGGCGATTCCTGCCCCTTGTTCGCGGTTAAATCATCACTGAGGGACGCACTTTTCGCGTCCCGGCTCTTTAAGAGATTTGTCGAATGACCCTGAAGACCATCGAAGGTACCTTCATCGCCCCCAAAGGCCGCTATGCCCTGGTGGTTGGCCGCTTCAACAGCTTCGTGGTTGAAAGCCTGGTAAGCGGTGCCGTTGACGCCCTGGTTCGCCACGGTGTGAGCGAGAGCGACATCACCATTATCCGTGCCCCTGGCGCCTTCGAAATTCCACTGGTTGCGCAAAAGGTTGCCCAGCAGGGTGAATACGCGGCAATCATCGCCCTGGGTGCGGTCATTCGTGGCGGTACCCCGCACTTCGAATACGTGGCCGGCGAATGCACCAAGGGCCTGGCCCAGGTGTCCATGGAGTTCGGCGTGCCCGTCGCTTTCGGCGTGCTGACCGTTGACTCCATCGAGCAAGCCATCGAGCGCTCCGGCACCAAGGCCGGTAACAAAGGCGCTGAAGCTGCCCTGTCCGCCCTGGAAATGGTCAGCCTGCTGTCGCAGTTGGAGGCCAAGTGATTTCCGACGAAAGCGATCGTTTCAACCCACGCGACGAGCGTCCAGCCGACGCCGGCAAGCCTTCGAAAAGCGAAAAGCGTCGTGCTGCGCGCCAGCTGGCGACCCAGGCGCTGTACCAGCGCCACATGGCTGGCACTGCGCTGAACGAAATCGAAGCGCAATTTCGCGTCGATAACGATTTCACCTTCGCTGACCAGAGCTACTTCCACGACATCCTGCACGGTGTTCCGGCCAACCTGGACGAGATCGACAAGGCCTTGGCGCCCTGCCTGGACCTGACCCTCGAAGAGCTGGATCCGGTTGAACTGGCCGTGCTGCGCCTGTCCACCTGGGAACTGCTCAAGCGCGTCGACGTGCCGTACCGCGTGGTGATCAACGAAGGCATCGAACTGGCGAAAGTCTACGGTTCGACCGACGGCCACAAGTTCGTCAATGGCGTGCTCGACAAGCTGGCCCCGCGCCTGCGGGAAGCCGAAGTGAAGGAACACAAGCGCTAAGTTGCGCTTGTGGCCTTGATGGGTGAGTTCGAGCTGATCCGCAACTATTTCGCCGCCGCGCCCTGCGCGCAAGGCGGCGAAGGCATTGCCCTGGGGATCGGCGACGACTGCGCCTTGCTGGCGCTCCCCGCCGGGGAGCAACTGGCAGTCTCCACTGACACCTTAGTGGCCGGCGTACACTTTGCCGACCCGTGTGACCCGTTTCTGCTCGGCCAGCGCTCGCTGGCCGTGGCGGTGAGCGACCTGGCTGCCATGGGCGCCCATCCCCTCGCGTTTACCCTTGCCCTGACCACGCCGACCGTCGATGCCGACTGGTTGCAACGCTATGCCCAGGGTTTGAACGCCATGGCGCAACGCTGCGGCGTGGGCCTGGTGGGCGGCGACACCACGCGCGGGCCGCTGAGCCTGACCTTGAC
>NZ_CVTX01000113.1:0-15488 GCF_900005715.1 Pseudomonas sp. 34 E 7 | reverse complement strand
TAGAGCCGGCACCGCAGACTCCACCTGAGACCCCGGCCACCGAGTCCGCGCCCGCGCCGACCAACCCCAGCCTGCCGGCGCCGACAGAGGCGATTCCCGCCCTGCCAACGCCAACGCAGTGACTCAGACCGTTACGGGGTCTGTCTTGTCGACATTGATCCCGTAGCGGTTGATCGCCTCTGTGATGTTGTCACGACCGATCACACCGTCATCCGCCAGTGCCTTCAGCGCCGCCAGCACGATGAAGTGGCGGTCCACTTCAAAGAACTCGCGCAACGCTTCCCGGGTGTCCGACTGCCCGAACCCATCGGTTCCCAGCGCGACAAAGCGGCGGCCCTGTACGAAGGGGCGAATCTGATCGGCGAATAATTTCATGTAGTCCGTCGCCGCCACCACCGGCCCGGCTTTTCCGACAAGGCACTCCTCCACGTAACTCAGACGCGGCTCACTTTGCGGATGCAACAGGTTCCAGCGCTCTACGGCGTGCCCGTTACGGCGCAACTCGGTCAGGCTGGTGACGCTCCACACATCGCTATCTACAGCGAAATCTTCCCGGAGCAGCGACGCTGCAGCGATGACTTCGCGCAGGATCGAACCACTTCCCATCAGCTGAACCCGAGCATCCGGGTGTGTGCTCAGCGGATACATCCCCTTGAGAACCCCATCCTCTACGCCTTCGGGCATTGCCGGGTGCGGGTAGTTTTCGTTGAGCAGGGTGATGTAGTAGTAAATGTCTTGCTGTTCGACATACATGCGCCGCATGCCCTCGCGAATAATCACCGCCAGCTCGTAGGCAAAAGTCGGATCGTAGGCCACGCAGCACGGCACTACCGAGGCCAGGATATGGCTGTGCCCGTCGTCATGCTGCAACCCTTCACCCATCAAGGTGGTGCGCCCGGCCGTGGCACCCAGCAGAAAGCCGCGGGCGCGCGCGTCGCCCGCCGCCCAGGCCAGGTCGCCGACGCGCTGGAAGCCGAACATCGAATAGAAAATATAAAACGGGACGGTCATCAGGCCATGGTTGCTGTAGGACGTACTTGCCGCGATCCAGGAGGAAATGGCACCCGATTCATTCAGGCCTTCCTGCATGATCTGTCCGTCCTTGCTCTCTTTGTAGTAGCTCAGTTGCCCGGCGTCCTGCGGGGTGTAAAGCTGGCCCACGGCGGAATGGATGCCGATCTGCCGGAACAGGCTCTCCATGCCGAAGGTGCGCGACTCATCCGGCACGATAGGGACGATCAGCTTGCCCAGATGCGGGTCCTTGAGCAGCGTGCCGAGGATGCGTACAAACGCCATGGTGGTGGATATGGCGCGCTCGCCGGTGTCCTTGAGTTGAGTGGCGAATGCGGACAGGGGCGGGACAGTCAACGGGGCAACGTCAGTGTGCCGGGCCGGCACATACCCGCCCAGCGCCTGGCGCCGGGCATTGAAATAGCGCGCTTCTGTGCTGTCGGCCGCCGGCTTGAGGTAAGGAATTTCGTCGAGCAGGTCATCGGCCACTTCCAGCCCGAAGCGGTCGCGGAAGGCTTTTACCGCGTCGGCACCCATTTTCTTCAATTGATGGTTGATGTTCTGGCCTTCGCCGGCTTCGCCCATGCCGAAGCCCTTGACGGTCTTGGCCAGGATCACCGTGGGCTGGCCCTTGTGGCGCACTGCGGCGGCGTAGGCGTTGTAGACCTTGAGCGGGTCATGGCCGCCCCGTGAGAGTTTCCAGATATCGTCGTCGGACATATCCGCAACCAGTGCCAGCAATTCCGGGTATTTGCCGAAGAAATGCTCGCGCACATAGGCGCCATTCTGGGATTTGTAATTCTGGTAATCGCCGTCCACGCATTCCATCATGCGCTGGCGCAGCAGGCCGCTGTGGTCTTTGTCCAGCAGCGCATCCCAGCCACCGCCCCAGATCACCTTGATCACATTCCAGCCGGCGGCACGGTACACACTCTCGAATTCCTGGATCACCTTGGCGTTACCGCGTACCGGGCCGTCCAGGCGCTGCAGGTTGCAGTTGACGACGAAGATCAGGTTGTCGAGTTTTTCGCGACCGGCCAGGGAAATGGCGGCCAGGGATTCCGGCTGGTCCATCTCGCCGTCACCGAGGAACGCCCATACCTTGCGACCCTGGTGTTGCTTGAGGTCGCGAAACTCCAGGTAACGCATGAAGCGCGCCTGATAAGCGGCCGTGATCGGCCCCAGGCCCATGGACACCGTAGGGAATTGCCAGAAGTCCGTCATCAGCCGTGGGTGAGGGTAGGAAGACAGGCCTTGGCCACCGGCTTCGCGGCGAAAGTTATCCAGTTGGGCTTCGTTGAGGCGGCCTTCCAGATACGCGCGGCCGTAGATGCCGGGGGAGGAATGGCCCTGGATGTACACGAGGTCGCCGTCGAAGGTGTCGGTTCGGCCACGAAAGAAATGGTCGAAGCCTACGTCGTACAGCACAGCGGCTGACGCGTAGGTCGCGATATGCCCACCCACGCCCGAGTGTTTGCCGGCACGCAAGACCATCGCCATGGCATTCCAGCGGATAAACGCATTGGTCCGCCGTTCAATGTCCAGGTCGCCGGGGTAGGGCAGTTGGCGGTCGGCAGCGATGGTGTTGACGTAAGGGGTAGTCACCCGCCCGTAAAAGTCGCCATGGCGCGCCACGTCGAAATCCAGCAACTGGTCGATCAGGTAATGGGCGCGAGGGCGGCCTTCGGCCGACAGCACCGATTCGATGGAGTCGAGCCACTCACGGGTTTCCTGCGGATCGTGGTCCAGGGATGCGGCGTTATTCGGATTCATATGAGGCTCCAGGGTAGGCGGATTCCGGGCGGCGAACGCCTTGTGGGCGCGCTGCGATATAGTTGCAATTGCAACGACATGGCGGAATTTAGCCCGTGATGAGCTACTATTGCAACCTTCTTGAATTCCCCGGATGGTGTTGCATGTCGTCGAAAGAGCCGGATGTATGGTTCCGTTTTGTCAGGGCCCACAGGACGGTCATCCGTGAGATCGAGCGCCGGCTGACCGAGGCGCAACTGCCGCCGTATGCCTGGTACGACGCGCTGTGGGGCTTGGAAAGCGGTCCTGAAGGCACGCGCCGTATGCATGAATTGGCCGATGTGCTGGCCATTGAGCGTTACAACCTCACGCGCCTGGTCGACCGCCTGGAAAAGGACGGCCTGGTGGTGCGTTCACGTTCCGACGGCGATGGCCGCGCAGCGTTTGCCTCGATCACCGAGGCCGGCCGTACGCTGCGCAAGAAAATGTGGAAAATCTACGAAAGCACCGTGGATGAGCTGTTTTTGTCGCAAATCGAGCCTGAGCACCGTCAGGCCTTTGCCGATGCACTGCAGCGTACGGCGGGGTTGGCGATGGAGGCGGGCGTGCAAACCCGTAGCCGGCGCAAAACCTAAATGCGGTGAACCGTGACCGTGTCATTTCAGGTCATACCGTTGCAGGGCGTGTTCCACCTTGTGTGTCTCGATGTGCCCTTCATCGGCTAACGCTTTTAATGCCAGCACTGTAATCCAGTAGCGGTTCGGCGCGGCTGCCTGTACCGAGCCTGCGCCCAGCGCCACGAAGCGCGTGTTCACATGCGCGGCCAACTGGTCGACCACCACTTGTGGGTAGCCGGTGACGGCAAGCACCGGTGTCCGACTCCCCGCCAGGCAGTCGCGCAGATGGCTGCTGCGCCTGGGCGCGCAGGGATGCAGGCGGTTCCAGCGCTCGGCGGCCGCCGCCTCGCGGGCCAGTCGGGTATAACTGGGGCAACTCCATACATGCGCCGTGATGCCCCATTGCTGCTCAAGCAATTGCGCGGCGTGCATGACCTCTTCCAGGGCTCGACCGGCACCCAGCAAGCGCACGTTCGCCACGTCGGCAGTTTGCCGCACGGGATACATGCCCTTGATCGCACCTTCGCGGTCCAGCGTCTGCGGTGCGAGGGTGCTGGGCTGATCATGCAGCGCCAGGTAATAAAAGCCCGGCTGGCCATCCACGTACAGCGTTCGCAACCCGGCCAGCACGATGGCCTGGGCCTCTTCGCCCGAGGCAGGGTCGTAGGGCGTACAGCGTGGATGGCTGGCCAGCCACAACGGCAGCGACGGTTGCGCGCCCTTCGGCCACGGGGATGGCTGGGTTTCGCTGTCATTGCACAAAATGCCGCGCTGGTCGGTCCGGTGTGACAGTGCATACAGCTGTGCAGACGAGGTGGCGCTGTGCAGGTAGAGCAGCGGCTTTTCCCCGGTATTGCGCGCAAACCAGGTGGGCCAGTTACCCGGGCGCCGACTGCGCGACTGGCCGCGAATCACCCAGGCCTGGCGACTGGATTCCAGCGCGCCGGCCATGCTCAAGACCGTGTACAGCGGTGAGCTGCGCGAGCAGGCGCAGGTGTCCAGTGCGTCGATGCACAGCTGCGCAGCGAGTGCGGTAGAGGCGGGCATGGGGGTGGCTCCTGGCGACAGAGGTGCCTACCCTAATGGAATTGGTCTTATGATTGCAATTGCAATGATTGCAATAGTGCCTCGATCTTCCGACTAAATCAGTCCGCCGCCGCCGCGTTTAATCTTCACGTGCGGGAACATCATGGCGCAGACATTTTTTCGTCATGACGGCACTTTAGTCTGGTCGTGAAGGTCATTAATTGCGCTGGCATTTTTAACTTAACAAGGAGTCCACCATGGACGATTACCAGGAAGAACTGCTGGAGTACCAGGCATTCGAACTCGACCCGCTGGACCCGGTCGACGATGCCACCGAGCTGTAGGGCCGACTTCAGGCGGAATGCCGCTGACTGCGGCGAAATTCCCCTGGGGTCTGGTTGTTCCAGCGCCTGAAGGCGCGTTGGAAGGCTTGGGCCGAGGCAAACCCGAGCAAGTAGGCGATCTCGCCAAAGGCCAGTTCCGTGTCGCGAATGTAGGTCATGGCCAAGTCGCGGCGGGTATCGTTGAGAATCGCACGAAATTGCGTGCCTTCGTCGGCCAGTTTGCGGCGCAGGGTCCAAGTGGGCAGCTTCAAGCGTGCCGCCACTTCTTCCAGGTCGGGTTCCCGGCCACCATTGAGCATCGGCCCCAGCAGTCGAGTAATGCGCTCGCGCAGGCTGCGGGTGCGGGTCAGTTGCTCCAGTTCCCTTTCACACAGCTGTAACAACAGATGCCAGGTGCTCGGGCAGTACTGCGGGTTGCGCAGGGCCAGGGTGGCCTGAGTCAGGCGCAGTTGATTGCGGTCGGCGCCGAACTGCACAGGACTGTCCCCCAGCACGCTATACAAATGGCTGTATTCGGGGGCCTGGAATTCGATTTCGATGCGTTGGGCCTGCACCGGTTGTTGCGCCAGGCTCGACAGTTGATGCAGCCAGCCGGCGATGATCGAGTCCACCACAAAGCGGTTATAGGCGTTGTAGGGGCTGATGGAATAGAACCGCAGCCAGGCGCCTTCGGCGTCTTCATGAAAGCTCGATTGCCCACGGTAGTTGGAGCCATACAACGGCTCGAAGCGCGTCAGCGTGCGCGCGGCTTCGCGTACCGTCGGTGCCTGGGCGGCGGTGACACCGGCGAGCCCGGCCTGGCTCAGGCGACTGAGCTGACCCATGCGCAGGCCCAGGCCCGGATCGCCGGTCAGTTGGATGGCCGCATGCCCCAGGCGCATATAGCGCGGGATCGACAGGCGCGCGCCCGCTTCGGCCAAGCGTGCCGGGTCCAGGCCGTATTGCAGCAACAGGGGGTGCGGGTCCAGGCCGTGGCTGTGCACGGCATCGGCCAGGGTGTGCACGAAGCCCACCGACAGATCCCCCAGGCGCACCGGCTTCACGCGGTTACAGCCAGATATTGAGCAGGCGCGCGCCACGGGCTTCGCCGTCGGCGAACAGTTGCCCGTTGCGGCTCAGGAAGCTCTGCCCGGCGCTGCCCAGGTCCCAGAACTGGCCACGCAAAAACACGCTCATGCCCGCTGTGGCCTGGCTGATCGGTGGTTGGCTGATCAGGGTCAGGCGGCGCCAGGCCTCGCCCTCGCTGGTTTCCTCGGGCTTGAGGCTGACTTCCGAAGGGGTCGACACGCTCTTGAAGCCGCGCCACGGGCGGTCCCAGGTGTCACGCCCGGTCACATAGGCCGGCACGGCAATCAGTTGGGCACCTTGTTCATTGAGCTTGCGGTAGTTGTCCGGGTACCAGCTGTCGCTGCCGATCAGCACGCCCAGGCGCCCGGCCGGGGTGTCGACCACGCTGACGATGTTCTCATCGCCGGGTTCGATAAAGCCGCGCTCGTCGTAGATCGGGTACAGCTGGCGCTGTGGCTGGCCCAGAGGCAAACCATCGGCGGCAAAGACCACACTGACGTTGTACAGCGCACCATGGCCGACCTGCAGTTGCCCCAGGTTCACACTGGGATTGGGCAGGGCGATGGAACCGGCCACCAGGGTCACGCCGAATTCCTTGGCCAGGCCGCCAAACAGCACTTGGTAATCGCGCGCCATGCCGGCGGCTTTCATGCGCAGGTACGCATCATCCATGCGGTTGTCGCCGGTGGCGCTGATCCAGGCGCGCAGGAACTGCAACGGATTGCTGATCGACAGCCAGTTCATCGCGTCCTTGAGGTGGGTGGCCTGGTACAGCTCGTTTTTCTCGCCGGCGAGCATCAGCCAGGTGCCGACATGTTCCGGCAGCACGACGACGGTCTTGTCGTTGATCAAACCCTGTTCGCGGGCCTTTTGCAGGTAGGCCGAGAGCTTCAGGTGCAGGCGCTCCAGGCTCTGGTAATCGGCAGGGAACAGCTCCGGCTGGATGCCCAGCAGGTTGCCACGCTCGGCCGGCTGGCCTTCATTGACCGCGAGGGTGATGCGCAGGTCCGACAGGTAATGCGCCACGGGGCGCTCCTGGGTCCAGACCAGATACGCGGCGAGGGCGGCAACCAGGGCCATGGTGACGGTGAATATGAGTAATTTGCGCATGGGGCAACAGACAACAGACCGGGGGCAGGGTTCGCGACTAGGGTAGGGCTCCTGGCCCGGCTTGCCAAGGGTGGCTGTGCATTTGGATCAATAAGTTGTCAGTTTCAGTCATTGAGCGGTAGGTGATCGCCTCTTAGTCTGTGGGACATAAACCGATGGGGTGCCATTCGAGCCCTCCACGTCCCGTGATGATCCGTTGTGGAGCTGTACCATGACCGCTGCTGCCTACCCGCACCTGCTGGCCCCGTTGGACCTGGGTTTTACCACCCTGCGCAACCGTACCCTGATGGGCTCGATGCACACGGGCCTGGAAGAAAAGCCCGGCGGTTTCGAGCGCATGGCGGCGTATTTCGCCGAGCGCGCCCGGGGCGGCGTCGGCCTGATGGTCACCGGCGGCATCGGCCCGAACGATGAAGGCGGCGTGTATGCCGGTGCGGCCAAGCTGACCACCGACGAAGAGGCGCAAAAGCATCGGATCGTCACCCGCGCCGTACACGACGCCGGTGGCAAGATCTGCATGCAGATCCTGCATGCCGGGCGTTATGCCTACAGCCCCAAGCAGGTAGCGCCGAGTGCGATCCAGGCACCGATCAACCCGTTCAAGCCCCGGGAGCTGGACGAGGAGGGCATCGAGAAGCAGATCCAGGATTTCGTCACCTGCTCGCAGCTGGCCCAGGTCGCCGAGTACGACGGCGTGGAAATCATGGGGTCCGAAGGTTACTTCATCAACCAGTTCCTGGCCGCCCACACCAACCATCGCACCGACCGTTGGGGCGGCAGCTTCGAAAATCGTATGCGCCTGGCCGTGGAAATCGTGCGCCGGGTGCGTGAAGCGGTCGGCCCGAATTTCATCATTATTTTCCGCCTGTCGATGCTCGACCTGGTCGAGGGCGGCAGCGTCTGGGAGGAAGTCGTGCAGTTGGCCAAGGCCATCGAGCAGGCCGGCGCCACTATTATCAACACCGGTATCGGCTGGCACGAAGCGCGTATCCCGACCATTGCCACCAAAGTGCCGCGCGCCGCGTTCAGCAAGGTCACCGCCAAGTTGCGTGGCGCGGTGCAGATTCCGTTGATTACCACCAACCGCATCAACACGCCGGAAGTCGCCGAGCAGATTCTCGCCGAGGGCGATGCCGACATGGTCTCGATGGCGCGGCCGTTTCTCGCCGACCCGGAGTTTGTCAACAAGGCCGCGGCGGGGCGCGCCGACGAAATCAACACCTGCATCGGTTGCAATCAGGCGTGCCTGGACCACACCTTCGGCGGCAAGCTGACCACCTGCCTGGTCAACCCGCGGGCGTGCTATGAAACCGAACTCAATTACCTGCCCGTGCAGCAGATCAAGAAAATTGCGGTCGTCGGTGCCGGCCCTGCCGGACTGGCTGCTGCTACCGTGGCTGCCGAGCGCGGGCACCAGGTGACCTTGTTCGATTCGGCCAGCGAAATCGGCGGCCAGTTCAACATCGCCAAACGCATACCGGGCAAGGAAGAATTTTTCGAGACCCTGCGCTACTTCAAACGCAAATTGCAGACCACTCACGTCGAGCTGTGCCTCAACACCCGTGTCGATGTGGCGCAACTGGTGGCGGGCGGTTATGACGAGGTGATCCTGGCCACCGGTATCGCACCGCGTACGCCGGCGATTGCGGGTGTGGAGAACGCCAAGGTGCTCAATTACCTGGACGTGATCCTGGAGCGCAAGCCGGTTGGCAAGCGCGTGGCGGTGATTGGCGCGGGCGGTATCGGTTTCGACGTGTCGGAATTCCTGGTGCACCAGGGCGTGTCCACCAGCCTGGATCGCGAAGCGTTCTGGAAAGAGTGGGGCATCGACACTCAACTTGAGGCCCGTGGCGGCGTGGCCGGGATCAAGCCCGAGCGCCATGCACCGGCGCGTGAGGTGTTCCTGCTGCAACGCAAGGCGTCCAAGGTCGGCGACGGCCTGGGCAAGACCACCGGCTGGATCCACCGTACCGGCCTGAAAAACAAACAGGTGCAGATGCTTAACAGCGTCGAATACCTGAAGATCGATGATGAAGGCCTGCATATCCGCATCGGCGCCGAGGGCGAGCCGCAGGTGCTGGCGGTGGACAACATCGTCATCTGCGCCGGCCAGGACCCGCTGCGCGAACTGCACGACGGCCTGGTCGCCGCCGGGCAGAACGTGCACCTGATTGGCGGTGCCGATGTGGCGGCCGAGCTGGACGCCAAGCGCGCCATCAACCAGGGTTCGCGCCTGGCGGCCGAGCTGTAAGTCGACGAAAGGGGCGGTGTTAGACTACCGCTCCTTTTCATTCAGATACTTCCCGATGGGTCCTTTCGACTGGCTACCTCACGCTCCCCTTGAACCTTTGCAGCTCGACTGGCTGAACGGGGTCGAGTTGGCCATGCTGCGCCTGGACCGTATCGACCCGCTGATCAGCGGCAACAAGTGGTTCAAGCTCACCGAACACCTGAATCAAGCCCGCGACGCGGGGGCCAGCGGGGTCATCAGCCTCGGCGGGGCCTACTCCAACCATCTGCACGCCCTGGCGGCGGCGGGCAGGCGCTTTAGCTTTCCCACGGTCGGCCTGTTGCGCGGCCATCCTCAAGACACCCCCACCGTGCTCGACCTCAAGGCGTTCGGCATGCAATTGCATTGGCTCGGTTACGGCGGCTATCGCGCACGCCATGAGCCGGGCTTCTGGTTGCCCTGGCGCGAACAGTATCCCCATCTTCATCCGGTGCCCGAAGGCGGCGGCGGGCTGGCGGGTGCGCTGGGCTGCGCGGTGCTGGTCGAGCAGGCGCAGGCGCAGTTGAGTCAGCTCGGCTGGGCGGATTACGACGCTTGGTGGCTGGCAGCCGGTACCGGGACGACACTGGCCGGGTTGGTATTGGCCGAGGCGGGCAGGCGTACGGTCTACGGCGCATTGGCAGTGCCGGACGATCACGGTGTCGCGCAGAACGTAAGTGCCATGGTGCACAACGGTTACGAACTGATCGACGCCAGCCGAGACGGCTTTGCCAAGGTCGATCCGCTGCTGCTCGATTTTATCGAACGCACCGAACAGGCCAGCGGTGTGCCGCTGGAGCCGCTCTACACCGGCAAGGCGCTGCTGGCGTTGAAGCAACAGATCGAGACCGGACGCTTCGCCCCCGGTACCCGCCTGATCTTCATCCACACCGGCGGCCTGCAAGGCCGCCGAGGTTTCAATGCCTAGAGCAGACCCCCTGTGGGAGGGCCTTGCCCCCGATGGCCATGGGAAATCGCCACAATGCTGTAGCAGCCCACGCTAACCCCGTAAATCTGGAGCGTATAAAATCCCTCAAAACACTGGAGATCCAAATGTGGGAGGGGGCTTGCCCCCGATGGCGGTGGGTCAGCGACAACAGCGCTGGCTGACCCACCGCATCGGGGGCAAGCCCCCTCCCACATTTGTACCGGGATCGACACAAAACACCGGTCGGCTCCAAGGCCGCCGCGCTTTTGCTTTTGATCTCAGGCGCCCCGTTAAACCACGCTGGCCGAACGCAGGCTTGAATCCGTGGGTAACCCGGCAGGACGCCGGGTTAGCCGCACTGGGCCAGGGATGGCCCATTGCGGCGGCCCACGGATTCAAGCCGGAGAGAGGGCACACCGAGCCTAGGCGAGGTGCCGAGTGGTGGGGCAAGAGCGTTTTGCTTACTTTTGCGCTTTTCAAAAGTGAGCCGCCGTCAGGGCGGAACCCTAAGTGGCCGTGACCGCAGAAACGGATATGTACTCGGTCCGACCCAACATCCCGGCCAGCCCCAAGGCCGCCATCGGGGGCAAGCCCCCTCCCACATTTGAACCTCGGAGCGTCAGGTAGATACGTGTTGGCTGTCCGGCCGTCACGGGAGCAAGCTCCCTAGCCACAGGTCCGGCGTCGCACCCAAGTTGTGCAGATACTCATGCCCCGATCAAGGTGTATCACTCGATGGATGTGTTGGCTGACTCGACGCCATCGGGAGCAAGCTCCCTCCTGCCCGGCATCATCCTCAGCGCCGTATTATCGCGCATCACGTAATGATGAAAGATCCCGGCCAACGCATGCAGCCCGATCAGCCAGTAACCGATCTGGCCAAACAGCACATGCCAGCCTTCAATCTCCTTGGCCAATGCCTTGTTCTCAGCGATCAGCGGCGGCAACTCCATCCCGTAGAACATCACCGAATGCCCCTCGGCGCTGACGATCAGCCAGCCGGCAATCGGCATGCCGATCATCAACCCATACAGCGCAACGTGGGTCAGCGTCGCCAACAGGCGCTGCCATGGCGGCGGCGCCGGCACGATCTTCGGCGCCACGCCCAGGCTGCGGGCGAACAGGCGCAGCCACACCAGCACAAACACGGTCAGGCCGAACATAAAGTGCATTTCGACGATCAGCGTGCGCGCACCGCTGCCTTTGGGGAACTGGCCGCGTAACTCAATGCAGGCGTAGACCACCGCCAGGAGCACCACCATCAACCAGTGCAATGCAATCGACATGGTGCTGTAGCGCGTATCGGAATTTTTCCACGGCATCGTTGGGTTCCTCACTTATCAGGGCAACCTTCCGTTCTTTGACGGAGTGGTTCAACTGTATGCCTGTTTGAAGCGCTTTGCCCGTAGTGAATGCCGGTGCATTGACCTTCGTCAGTGGCTTTGCGGCATTTCCCCGCGAGCCAGGCGTGCGTTGATATCGGCGATGACCTGCGGCAGATCGGTAATAGTGTCGATCAGGTAGTGCGGGCGTGAGCCTTCGAACATCGCTTCGATACGCTGGCGCTCGCCGGCCAGTGTGGCGCTGTCCAGCGCCCGGAACTGCTCATAGGTCAGGCCCAGGGCGTTGCCGGAGCAGGTCAGCGCCACGGTCCACATGCCGGCACGGCGGCCTTCGAGGATACCCGGTACGGTGTCGTCGACTTTCACGCACGCCGCCACATCGTCAATGCCCAGCGCGATCACATTGGCCAGCGCCTGGGCCGGCCATGGGCGGCCATTGGGCACTTCGTCGGTGGCGACCACATGGTCCGCCACGTAGCCGTTGCTGGCGGCCAGGGCGACGACCTTGTCCATCACTTGTTTGGGATAGCCGGAACAGGAGCCGATCTTGATGCCCTGGGCGCGCACGCCGGCAAGGGTGTCGAGGGCGCCGGGGATCAGCGCCGAGTGTTCGGCGATTTTCTCGATCTGCAGCGGCATGAAGCGTTGGTAGATGGCGCTCACGTCCGCGTCGGTGGGCGTGCGGCCGAAGGCCTTGCGATAACGCTCGGCGACGTGCGGCTGATCGCAGAGGGTGCGGATATGGTCCCACTTGCCCATGCCCATCGGGCCACGAGCCTCTTCGATGGACACCTGTACGCCGAACTCGGCAAAGGCCTCGACAAAAATCTGCGTCGGCGCAAACGAGCCGAAGTCCACTACGGTGCCGGCCCAGTCGAGAATGACGGCCTGGAGCGTAGTGGGGTTTTGATAGTTCATGGTTCAGATCCTGTGGGGTAATGGGGACAATCAGAGGTCCAGCACGTGCATTTCTTGCAGCACCTCGGCGATGGCCTGGACCGCCGCGCGCATGCCCGCCGCGTCGACATGGCCGATGCAGCCCACGCGAAAGGTCTCCACCTGGGTCAATTTGCCCGGATAGAGGATGAAACCCTTGGCCTTGACCCGTTCGTAGAAGTCCGTGAACTGGTAGCGCGGGTGTTGCGGGGCGTGGAAGGTGACGATGATCGGCGCCTGGATCGCCGCCGGCAGGAAGCTGCGCAGACGCAGTGCGGCCATGCCGTCCAGGAGCGCGCGGCAGTTATCGGCGTAGCGTTGATGACGGGCGGGCAGGCCGCCCTCTTCGTGGTATTGCACAAGCGCTTCGTGCAGGGCGGCGACCACATGGGTGGGCGGTGTGAAGCGCCACTGGCCGGTGCGGGCCATGTAGCTGTGCTGGTCGAACAGGTCCATCGCCAGGGAATGAGAGTTGCCTGCGGCCGCAGCCAGCGCGCTCTTTTCGGCGAAGACAAAGCCCATGCCCGGCACGCCTTCCAGGCATTTGCCGGACGCGGCGATCAGCGCGTCGAAGGGCACTTCACGCGCATCGATCGGCAGTGCGCCGAAGGAACTCATGGCGTCGATGATCAGGCGCTTGCCGTGACGCTTGACCACTTCGGCGATCTGCGCCAGCGGGTTGAGGATGCCGGTGCTGGTCTCGCAGTGGATCAGCGCGACATGGGTGATCGCGGCGTCGGCGTGCAGCAGGCGGTCCACCTCGGCGGCGGTGGTGGGTTGGTCTTCGGGCGTTTCGAAGGTGCTGTACGCGCGGCCGAGCACGTCACAGATCTTCGCCAGGCGTTTGCCGTAGGCGCCGTTGATCAGCACCAGTACCTTGCCGTTACGCGGTACGAGGGTGCCGATGGCGGCTTCGACGGCGAAAGTGCCGCTGCCCTGCAACGGCACGCAGTGGTGGCTGGCGGCGCCATGGATGATCGCCAGCAAATGCTCGCACACGCTGGCGGTGAGTTGGTTGAAACGCTCATCCCATGAACCCCAGTCCACCATCATCGCCTGGCGCGTGCGATTGGAAGTGGTCAGGGGGCCGGGGGTCAGCAGGAGCGGCGCGGCAGGGGTCATCTCGGGTCCTCGTAAAACAACGGGTCGACTCTACGGCGCCTAAATTGCAGTTTGGCTTGTTATCAATCAAATTGTTTGTTGTTATGCGAGCTATCAGTGAGGCCGATAACCATGAACCTGTTCCAACTGCGCGCATTCGATGCGGTGGCCCGCGAGGGCAGTTTTACCCGTGCGGCCGCCCGGCTGTTCATCAGCCAGCCGGCGGTGACCGGGCACATCAAGGCGCTGGAGGAGCACTACCAGATCCCTTTGCTGCGCCGCACTGCGCGGCGGGTCGAGTTGACCGAGGAGGGCGCACGCCTGGCGGCGATCACCCGGGCGATCTTCGGCCTGGTGGATGAGGCGCAGGCGATGCTCGAAGCCAACCGCCAATTGCTCACCGGGCGCCTGGAAGTGGCGGCGGACGGCCCGCATCTGGTGATGCCGATGATCGCCCGGCTGCGCGTGCTTTATCCGGGCGTCACGGTGAATCTGCGCCTGGGCAATGCCCAGGAAACCCTGGCGGCGTTGTTGTCCGAGCATGCCGATGTGGCGGTGCTGACCGAAGTGGAGCCGCGCAATGGCCTGCACCTGCATCCCTTGGGCGAGTCGCGTATTTGCGCGCTGGTGCCGGCCGTGCATCCGTGGGCGGGGCAGGCCGAGGGCATTGCACTGTCGGCGTTGAACGAAGAGATCATGGTGTTGCGCGAGCCCGGTTCCATTACCCGGCGTACCTTTGATGAGGCGTGTCTGGCTGCCGGTGTGCGGCCCAGGGTGCTGCTGGAACTGGACAGCCGGGAGGCGGTGACGGAGGCCGTTGCGGCCGAGCTGGGCCTGGGGGTGGTATCGTCGATGGAGGTCAGCCGCGACCCACGCGTATGTGCCGTGCCGATTCGCGGCGACGGCCTGCAGAACCGGCATCTGCTTGGCTGCCTGGAGCGGCACCGGTCGTTGCGCTTGATCCAGGCCTTTTTCGAGTTGGCGCCCTGAGGGTTTTTTGGTGGAACGATGCGTTGCTGCGCTATAAACTCTGCCCCCAAAGCGCCGGCCAGTAGACGTTTCGGCGCCATGGAAAGTAGAGAGTGAGTCATGGGCGCACAGTGGAAAGTCAAACATAAAGAAGCGGCAGCCAATGCCAAGGGCAAGATTTTCGGCAAGCTGGTGAAAGAAATCACCATCGCCGCCCGCAACGGTGCAGACACCTCGACCAACGCTCACCTGCGTCTGGTGGTGGAGCAGGCCAAGAAGGCCTCGATGCCCAAGGAAACCCTGGACCGCGCGATCAAGAAGGGCGCCGGTCTGCTCGGTGAAACCGTGCAGTACCACCGTGTCACCTACGAAGGTTTCGCCCCGCACCAGGTGCCATTGATCGTCGAGTGCGTCACCGACAACATCAACCGCACCGTGGCGGAAATCCGCGTGGCGTTCCGCAAGGGCCAATTGGGGGCTTCCGGCTCGGTGGCCTGGGACTTCAATCACGTCGGGCTGATCGAAGCGTCGCCGGACACCCCGGACGCTGATCCGGAAATGGCCGCCATCGAAGCCGGTGCCCAGGACTTTGAAGACGGCGAGGAAGCAGGCACTACCTTGTTCATCACCGAAACCACCGACTTGGACGCCGTGCAGAAAGCCTTGCCGGAGCAGGGCTTTACCGTGCTGTCGGCTAAGCTGGGCTATCTTTCGAAGAACCCGGTCAGTGGGTTGAGCGATGAGCAGATGGCCGAGGTCGAGGCGTTCCTGGAAGGCCTGGATAACCATGATGATGTGCAGGATATGTTTGTCGGGCTGGCTGGCTGATTTTTATTTGGGTGCATGCAGTCAAAATGTGGGAGGGGGCTTGCCCCGATATCGGCCTCCCAGCCTACAGCTACCTGCCTGATACGCCTCGGTCCAATGTGGGAGGGGGCTTGCCCCCGATGGCGGCCTCTGGGCCGACCAGGATGTTGGATCAGATCGAGTACATATCCGTTTCTGCGGTAACGG
>NZ_CVTX01000156.1:48180-172300 GCF_900005715.1 Pseudomonas sp. 34 E 7 | reverse complement strand
CCCAGGCGGACTGGGCCTTGCTGAACGCATGGGCATGCGCCGCGTCCTGCGCCAGCCAGGCCTGGAAAGCGGCTTGCTGGCCGGGTTGCGGGCACTGCAAGGCAATCAGCCAATCGAGCGCTTGGTCCATGGCCGTGTCTTGCAGCACCTCATGAGCCAGCTCATGGGGGCGCAGTTTATTCGGGTCCGTCACGGTGTTCCTCGGGTCTTCGCCACGTTTTATTCGTTATTTCCTACAGCCTGGATCGATACCTCTGTCGGATGAAGCTTAAGGCTGATCCAACCGTTCGGCCACACCTACACAGATGGCCATGATCAATTTCAGTTCCTTTTGCACGGTGCTCAAGGACACCTGCAACTGATCGGCAATTTCCTGGTAGCTGCAACCGTGCAGGCGGCTGAGGATGAAGATGCGTTGCTGGCGCGCGCTCAACTGGCCCAGGCTGACGCTCAGGTGCTCAAGCAATTGCTCGGCCTGGGTGGCGTCTTCGGGCGTGCTGATGGGGGCGGCGACGCTTTGCAGGATATCCAGCGGGACATCTTCCTGCAGGGTGCGGGCCTGGATCCTGCGCGAACGCAGATGATCCAGCGCCAGGTTGCGCGCGGTCTGGTAGACGAAGGGTTCAAGGTGGTCGATCGGCCGTTCACTCAAGGCCCGAGTCACGCGCAGGTAGGTTTCCTGCAACAGGTCCTCGGCGGTGCTGTGGTTATTCACCATGCGCTGCAGCGTGCGCAGCAGGATCACCCGTTGGGCGAGAAAGACGTGGTTGAAGCGAGATTGGCTCACAGTGATACCAGACTGACATGCAGTGAATGATAATGCTTATCATCAACTGAAATGGCAAGTGGCGATTTCTGCGGCCCCGCGCAAAGCAAATGTGGGAGGGGGCTTGCCCCCGATGGCGGCGTATCAGCCAGCTTACCTCTAGCTGACCCACCGCTATCGGGAGCAAGCCCCCTCCCACACAAGCGAGATCCCAGAGGGATTATTCGGCGTTACACAGCGCCAGGCAATTATCCAGCATCCGGTTGGAGAAGCCCCATTCGTTGTCGTACCACGCCAGCACCTTGAGCAGCTTGCCGCTGACCTTGGTGTGGTTGGCATCGAAGATCGACGACAGCGGGTTATGGTTGAAGTCACTGGAAACCAGCGGCAGTGTGTTGTAGCCGAGGATCTTCGAGTGCTGGCTGGCCTGTTTCAACAGCGCGTTGACTTCGTCGGCCGTGGCTTCTTTTTTCAGCTGTACGGTGAGGTCCACCAGCGACACGTTGATCACCGGCACGCGCACGGCCATGCCGGTCAGCTTGCCCGCCAGTTCCGGCAATACCAGGCCGACGGCTTCGGCGGCGCCGGTCTTGCTCGGGATCATGTTCTGGGTGGCCGAACGCGCGCGGTACGGGTCGGTGTGGTAGACGTCGGTCAGGTTCTGGTCGTTGGTGTAGGCGTGAATGGTGGTCATCAAGCCGCTTTCGATGCCCAGCTCGCGGTGCAGCACCTGGGCGACCGGTGCCAGGCAGTTGGTGGTGCACGAAGCGTTGGAGATGATCTGGTGCGATTGACGCAGAATGTCATGGTTTACGCCATAGACCACGGTCGCGTCCGCGCCCTTGGCCGGTGCGGAGATGATCACCTTGCGCGCGCCGGCGCTGATATGGGCGGCAGCCTTGTCACGTTCGGTGAACAGGCCGGTGCATTCGAACACCACGTCGATCTTGTGTGCGGCCCATGGCAGGTCGGCCGGGTTGCGAATGGCACTCACGGCAATCCGGTCACCGTTGACGGTCAGGCCTTCCTGATCGTGGGTGACCTCTGCGTCGAATGTGCCATGTACGGTGTCGTATTTGAGCAGGTGGGCGTTGATCGAACTGTCGCCCAGGTCGTTGATGGCGACGATCTGCAAATCCTGGCGATAGCCTTGGGTATACAGTGCGCGCAGGACATTACGGCCGATACGGCCAAAACCATTGATTGCGATACGTAGAGTCATTGGAAAAGTGCCTGTCGTCGATTTGTTGTAAGAATTACAAGATTATTCGCATAAAAATAGAAAACAAGCCTTTTTAGTGGCAATATTTTGTTCAATCTACAACGAGTGACCTGAATCAACTGGTCCGATGATCCAAACGACCCCCTGCCATCCCATGAGCTGTGGGCGTTTGATCAGCATAGACTCTCAGGTCGCCACATCCGTTAGCCTGGAGTTCTATACATGCATCCCCGCGTTCTTGAGGTCACCGAACGGCTTATCGCCCGCAGCCGCGCCACCCGCCAGGCCTACCTTGCGCTCATTCGCGGCGCCGCCAGCGACGGTCCGATGCGCGGCAAGCTGCAGTGCGCCAACTTTGCCCATGGCGTGGCCGGTTGCGGCACCGAGGACAAAAACAGCCTGCGCATGATGAATGCCGCCAACGTGGCAATTGTTTCTTCATATAACGACATGCTCTCGGCGCATCAGCCGTACGAACATTTCCCTGAACAGATCAAAAAAGCCCTGCGCGAAGTCGGCTCGGTCGGCCAGTTCGCCGGCGGCACGCCCGCCATGTGCGACGGCGTCACCCAGGGCGAGCCGGGCATGGAGCTGAGCCTGCTCAGCCGTGAAGTCATCGCCATGTCCACGGCAGTAGCGCTGTCCCATAACATGTTCGATGCCGCGCTGATGCTGGGCATCTGCGACAAGATCGTCCCCGGCCTGATGATGGGCGCGCTGCGCTACGGTCACCTGCCGATGATTTTCGTGCCCGGCGGGCCGATGCCGTCGGGTATCTCCAACAAGCAGAAAGCCGATGTGCGCCAGCGCTACGCCGAAGGCAAGGCCAGCCGCGAAGAGTTGCTGGAGTCGGAGATGAAGTCCTACCACAGCCCCGGCACCTGCACCTTCTACGGCACCGCCAACACCAACCAACTGTTGATGGAAGTCATGGGCCTGCACCTGCCGGGCGCCTCGTTCGTCAACCCGTACACGCCGCTGCGTGATGCATTGACCCGCGAGGCCGCGCACCAGGTCACGCGCCTGACCAAGGCCAACGGCAACTTCACGCCGATCGGCGAGATCGTCGACGAAAAATCCATCGTCAACTCCATCGTCGCCCTCAACGCCACCGGCGGGTCCACCAACCACACCCTGCATATGCCGGCCATCGCCATGTCGGCGGGCATCATCCTGACCTGGCAGGACATGGCCGACCTCTCCGAGGTGGTGCCGACCCTGTCCCACGTGTATCCGAACGGCAAGGCTGACATCAACCACTTCCAGGCGGCGGGCGGCATGTCGTTCCTGATCCGTGAACTGCTCGAAGCCGGCCTGCTCCACGAAGACGTCAACACCGTGGCGGGCAAGGGCTTGAGCCGTTACACCCAGGAGCCGTTCCTGGTCGACGGCGAACTGATCTGGCGCGACGGCCCCATCGAAAGCCTCGACGAAACCATCCTGCGCCCCGTGGCCCGTGCGTTTTCGCCCGAAGGCGGCTTGCGTGTGATGGAAGGCAACCTTGGCCGTGGGGTGATGAAAGTGTCTGCGGTCGCACCGGAGCATCAGGTGGTCGAAGCCCCGGCGGTGGTGTTCCAGGATCAACAGGACCTGGCCGATGCCTTCAAGGCGGGCCAACTGGAAAAAGACTTCGTTGCGGTGATGCGCTTCCAGGGCCCGCGCTCCAACGGCATGCCCGAATTGCACAAGATGACCCCGTTCCTCGGCGTGTTGCAGGACCGTGGTTTCAAAGTGGCGTTGGTAACAGACGGGCGTATGTCCGGCGCCTCGGGTAAGATTCCCGCCGCGATCCACGTCAACCCCGAAGCCCAGAGCGGCGGGCCGCTGGCGCGGGTCCAGGATGGCGATATCATTCGCGTCGATGGCGTCACCGGCACCCTGGAGCTTAAGGTGGACGCCGACGTATTTGCAGCGCGTACGCCTGCCACCGGCCTGTTGGGCAATAACGTGGGCGCCGGTCGCGAGTTGTTTGCATTCATGCGCTTGGCCGCAAGCTCCGCAGAGCAGGGCGCCAGCGCCTTTACCTCTGCCTTGGAGACGCTTAAGTGAAGTTAGCGCTGGTCGGTGATATCGGGGGTACCAACGCCCGTTTTGCGTTGTGGCGGGATCAGGCATTGCATTCGATTCGTGTGCATGCCACGGCGGACTACGCCAGCCCTGAAGACGCGATCAGGTTCTATCTGGCGGAAGAAGGCTTGAATATCGGTGATATCGGCGCAGTTTGCCTGTCGGTGGCCGGGCCGGTGAGCGGCGATGAATTCAAGTTCACCAACAATCACTGGCGCCTGAGCACGACCGCGTTTTGCCAGGCGTTGCAGGTGGATGAATTGCTGCTGGTCAATGACTTCTCGGCCATGGCCCTGGGCATGACCCGCCTGCAGCCCGACGAATTCCGCGTGGTGTGCGAAGGCACCCCGGAGCCGTTGCGCCCGGCGGTGGTGATCGGCCCGGGCACCGGCCTGGGCGTCGGCACCCTGCTGGACCTTGGCGCAGGGCGCTTTGCGGCATTGCCGGGGGAGGGCGGCCATGTCGACCTGCCCCTGAGCAGTGCGCGCGAAACCCAGTTGTGGCAGCACATCCACAGCGAGATCGGCCATGTCAGCGCCGAAACCGCCTTGAGCGGCGGCGGTTTGCCGCGCCTGTACCGGGCGATCTGTGCGGTGGACGGGCACACACCTGTGCTGGACACACCCGAAGCCATCACGGCGGCGGGCCTGGCTGGCGATCCGGTGGCGATGGAAGTCCTGGACCAATTCAGCATCTGGCTGGGCCGGGTGGCGGGCAACAACGTGCTGACCACCGGCGGGCGTGGTGGCGTGTACATCGTGGGTGGGGTGATACCGAGGTTCGCCGACTTCTTTATCAACAGCGGTTTTGCCAGGAGCTTCGCCGATAAAGGCTGCATGAGCGACTACTTCAAGGGCATTCCGGTATGGTTGGTGACGGCACCGTATTCCGGGTTGACCGGGGCGGGTGTGGCGCTTGAGCAGGCATTTGCTTAGGCTGTGATGGCCTATCGAGGGCAAGCCCTCTCCCACATTTGCCTGCATTCCAAAGTTGGAACGCGATCGAATGTGGGAGGGGGCTTGCCCCCGATGAGGCCCTCAAGAACACCCACAACAACAAGGAGGACCCCGTGAGCGCAATCAGTAAATCCATTCTCCTCGTCGACGACGACCAGGAAATCCGCGAATTGCTGCAGACCTACCTCAGTCGCGCCGGCTTCCAGGTCCGTGGCGTGGCCGATGGCGCGGGGTTTCGCCAGGCGATGAGCGAGGCGCCGTGCGACCTGGTGATCCTCGATGTGATGTTGCCGGATGAAGACGGTTTCAGCCTCTGCCGCTGGGTTCGTCAGCACCCGCGCCAGGCGCAGGTGCCGATCATCATGCTCACCGCCAGTTCCGACGAAGCTGACCGCGTGATCGGCCTGGAGCTGGGCGCCGATGACTATATCGGCAAGCCGTTCAGCCCCCGCGAGTTGCAGGCGCGGATCAAGGCGCTGCTGCGTCGCTGCCAGTTCGGCCAGGAGCGCAGCAGCGGTGGCGAAGTGCTGGTGTTCGACGAATGGCGCCTCGATACGGTCAGCCACCGCCTGTTTCACGTGGACGGCGAAGAGGTGATCCTCTCCGGCGCCGACTTTGCCTTGCTCAAGCTGTTTCTCGACCACCCGCAACAGATCCTCGACCGCGACACCATCGGCAACGCCACCCGTGGCCGCGACCTGATGCCGTTGGACCGTATCGTCGACATGGCCGTCAGCCGCCTGCGCCAACGCCTGCGCGATACCGAGAAACCTCCGCGGCTGATCCGCACCGTGCGCGGCAGCGGCTATCAACTGGCAGCCAGCGTGGTTGCCGGCAATGCCCACTGAACACCTGAGCGAACGCCGCCGCCGTTTTCCCGTGCCGCGCTCGCTGCTGGGGCGCATGTTGCTGCTGACCTTGCTCGCCGTGTTGTTCGCCCAGGCGCTGTCCAGCGTGATCTGGCTCTCGCAGCTGCGCGCCACGCAGTTGGAAGGCCTGGTCACCAGCGCCCGTAGCCTGGCGCATTCGATGACCGCCAGCGTGAGTTACTTCCGTTCATTGCCGGTGGCCTATCGCCCGCTGGTGCTCGACCAGTTGCGTAGCATGGGCGGCACGCGTTTTGTGGTGACCCTCAACGATCGTCCGCTGGACATGCAGGTATTGCCCGAAACCCCGCGCAAGCAGGCGGTGCTGGTGGCTGTGGACGACGTGTTGCGCCAGACCCTCGGCGCCGATGTGCATATCTCGGTGGAGTTCGTCAGCGCCGAAGACCTGCGCATCTTCAACGCCGGCCTCAAGCTCGACGAACTGCCGCGCTCCTGGGCCCACTACGCATTGACCCTGGAGCCGGTCAACCCGCCGGTGCTGGTCACCCAGATCCAGCTCGCGCAGGGTGAATGGCTGTACATCGCCTCGCTGTTGCCCGAACCCTACACCAGCCTTGAAGAGCAGGGCCTGCCGGCCCAGCAGGTGTGGTTTATCGTGTTGACCAGCGGCTTCCTGCTGCTGTTTATCGGCCTGCTGGTGCATTGGCAAAGCCGACCGCTCAAGCGCCTGGCGCGGGCGGCGCGGGACATGTCCCTGGGCGCGGACGTGGAGCCGGTGGCCGAAGGCGGCGGCAGTGAAGTGGTGGAAGTGGGGCGTGCGTTCAATGCCATGCGTGAGCGCATCAGCCGCTACCTGACCGAGCGCAGCCAGTTGTTCAGCGCCATCTCCCACGACCTGCGCACCCCCATCACGCGCCTGCGCCTGCGCGTGGAACTGCTCGACGATGAGAACCTGCAAACCAAGTTCGGGCGTGACCTGGATGAGCTGGAATTGCTGGTCAAGGGCGCGCTGCAATGCGTGAAAGACACCGATATCCACGAGAACATCCAGCCGGTGGACCTCAACCACGTCCTCGAATGCCTGGTGGAGCCCTACCTCGCGCCCAACGGCAACGGGCGAGTGACCCAGCATGGCCAGGCCCTGGCCACCTACCCGGGCAAGCCGCTGGCGCTCAAGCGCTGTATCGGCAACCTGATCGACAATGCGCTGAAATACGGACAAAACGCCCATTTGCACATCGAGGACGATGGCGCCGAGTTCATCCTGCACGTGGACGACGAAGGCCCCGGCGTGCCGGAACAGCGCCTGGAACAAGTGTTCGAGCCCCACTTTCGCCTGGCCGGGCAGCAGCAGGGCTATGGGCTGGGGTTGGGCATTGCGCGCAATATTGCCCACAGCCATGGGGGCGAAGTGAGTTTGCAGAACCTGCGCGAAGGCGGCCTGCGCGTCACCCTGAAGCTACCCCGCGGATTGGACTGACTGCGCCCGGGCCCAATGTGGGAGGGGGCTTGCCCCCGATTGCGGTGGGTCAGTTGCAAATGAGCTGACTGATACACCGCTATCGGGGGCAAGCCCCCTCCCACATTTTGAAACTCATTGTGTCAGATGCTTTGGCGCAAGCGGGCCAAGTCGCGCAAGGGCGGCGCACCAAACAACCGGCTGTACTCCCGGCTGAACTGCGACGGGCTTTCATACCCCACTCGATACCCCGCCGCCGACGCCTCCAGCCCTTCGGCAATCATCAGTCGCCGAGCTTCCTGCAGGCGCAGCTGTTTCTGGTATTGCAGCGGGCTCATGGCGGTGATCGCCTTGAAACGGTGGTGCAGGGTCGAGACGCTCAGGTTCACTTCCCGGGCCAGGTCATCGATGCGCAGCGGCTGTTCGTAGTTGCCGTTCAACCACTTGATCGCCTGGCTCACCCGGTGGCTCTGGCTGTTGGCGACGGCAATTTCGTACAGGCGATAGCCCTGGGGCCCACGTAACAAACGGTAGAGAATTTCGCGGCTGATCAGCGGCGCAAGCATCGCGATATCTTTGGGCGTGTCCAGCAGGCGGGTCAGGCGCAGCACGGCGTCGAGCAGTTGATTGTCGATGCGGTCGACGTACATGCCACGGGACGTAGGACGCGACGGCACGCCCATCGGCCCGGCTTCGGCAATCAATGCGGTGAGCTGGGCCGGGTCGATATTGATGCGCACCGACAGGTTGGGGTCTTCCGGCGTGGCCTCGATAATCCGCCCGGCCACCGGCATGGCCACCGAGAACACCAGATAGTTGAGCGGGTCATAGGCGAAGATTTCGTCGGCCAGGCGCACTTCCTTGCTGCCACTGGCGAGGATGCACAGTGCCGGCTCCACCAGCACCGGCATGAAGTCGCGCGGCGTGTTGTGGCGGTTCAGGTACAGCGAGGTGATCGCCGTGCCGTAGGAACCGTCTTCCCAGGTATGGCGGTGCACGATGCTGGCCAGTTCGGCACGCTGCTTTTCCATCTCGGCATCGAGGGGAGTGGGCTTGAGGTCGGGCGACGGCATGAGACGTCCTCTACACGCGAATTTGATGGGGCTCAGCTTAGCGGTGGGTTTTCAAAAGTGTTACGTCGATTCTGCACAATCCTTGCCTGATCCTGCGGCCTTTCGTGAATCAGGCAAGCAAAGCGCCTGTCATGTCCCTGAAACAAGCCGCTCGGGCGTGGAATAAAACGGCTGCGCAAACGTCCTGCCTACGCTTCTCGCAGGATTGTGCAATAAGCCTGCAGGAATTGACTAACCGCGCCCAACCCTGCGCCGCTATCTTTGATCCTGTGGCAACACGCCCTCACAGTGCTTGCCGAGCATCACTTCTCAACGGGAGAGTCGAACATGTCCACCCCCATTCCCGCGAGCCATATGGCCTTTATCCGTGCCCGTAACGGGTGCAGCACCGAGCTGGGTGCACGCTTGAGCAGTTTGATCGAACCGGGCCGACAAGCTCAGGGTTGCCTGCAATTTTCGTTGCAGCATTCCCAGGTCGACCCCGATGTGTGGTTGGTCACAGGTTTATGGAGCAGCGAGCAGGCGATGAGCGCCTACTTCAATTCCCCGGCCCTGATGATCTTCACCGAGTTGTTGAACGACATGGTCGTGCGCAGCATGGACTTCCAGACCTTCACCGACGCATCCGCCGTCAACGCCTACGGCGAGTACCTGCAACTGGCCGGTTAGGGGTTAGAATGGCCGACTTTTCATTGGCCAGGAACTGCAACATGGCACGTAAACAGTTTGCCCACCACGAAGCCGTTTCCGCCGTCGTACCGGGAGAGAGTGGCTACAGCGCCGCCGTTGCCGTCAAGGCACTCGATGGCATGGGCGCTCCGAGGTTTCACAAGATTCTGGACGGTCAGACCTTCAAGACCGCGTCCGATGCCGATGATGCGGCGGCGGCGCGCCTTGAGTATCTGGTCGATGTGGACGCGGAAGGCCAGCTGATTTGGGACTAAATGTGGGAGGGGGCTTGCCCCCGATAGCGGTTTGTCAGCCAGCAAATTTGCAGCTGATACCTAGTCATCGGGGGCAAGCCCCCTCCCACAGTTTGACTGCATTTCAGTCAGGGTTTTGTGGCGCCTGGTCGGTACATTTTGAAGAGCGCTTCAGGGCCTAACTGGAAATAATCCGCCGGGCCGCCACCGCGCAGAATCGGCTCGGCGGCCGCCGTGTCGTAGATCCCATCCTTGAGCAGCCATTTGGCGATGTGCACCGCGACCACTTCGCCCAGCACCAGCCAGCTGGGGACCAATTGCTGGTCGGCGCGTTGCAGCTGGATAATCTGCGTCACCTTGCATTCGAACGACACCGGACTTTCGCCCACTCGCGGTACGCCGACGACTTTCGAAGCCACCGGCGTCAGGCCGGCCAGCTCGAATTCATCCACGTCCGACGCAACAGCCGCGCAACTCTGGTTCATCTGCTCGGCCAGCGGGCGGGTCGCCAGGTTCCACACAAACTCGCCGGTCTGCTCGATATTGTTCAGGCTGTCTTTACGCCCGACGCTGGAAAACCCAATGATCGGCGGGATGTAGTTGAACGCGTTGAAGAAACTGTAAGGCGCCAGGTTCAGGCGACCTTCGCGGTCGTGTGACGAGATCCAGCCGATCGGACGTGGGCCGACGATGGCGTTGAACGGATCATGGGGCAGGCCGTGGCCGTTGGCGGGTTCGTAGAAATGGATATCGTCGGACATAACCTGTCTGCTCTCAATTCTGGAGCCCACATCATACCCAATGTGGGAGGGGGCTTGCCCCCGATAGCGGTGGGTCAGTCTATACATTACTGACTGACCCACCGCTATCGGGAGCAAGCCCCCTCCCACAGGTTTTATCTCATCATGCAGTTAGTCGGTGGTGATCCGCGAATGCTTGCGGGTGTCTTTCATGGTCACATAGACCAGCAACGACACCGCGATACACGCGGTCACGTACCAGTAGTAGCCGGTCTCCATGCCGATGCTCTTGAACCACAAGGCGATGTATTCAGCAGTACCGCCGAAGATCGACACGGTCAGGGCATACGGCAGGCCCACGCCGAGGGCGCGGATTTCGGTCGGGAACAGCTCGGCCTTGACCACCGCATTGATCGAGGTATAGCCGCTGACGATGATCAGCGCGGCCATGATCAGGAAGAACGCGCCCCACCAGGTCTGGATGGTGTGCAGGGTGGTGAGGATAGGCACGGTGAACAGGGTGCCGAGGACGCCGAAGGCGATCAGGATCGGGCGCCGGCCAATCTTGTCCGACAGCCCGCCCACCAGGGGTTGCAGGCACATGAACAGGAACAGCGTCGCCGCCGAGATGGTGGTGGAGTCGGAGATGCTCATGCCGACGGTGTTCACCAGGTATTTCTGCATGTAGGTGGTGTAGGTGTAGAACGCCAGGGTGCCGCCCATGGTCAGGCCGACCACGGTGAGCAGTTCCTTGGGGTGGCGCATCAAGGTGCGCATTGCGCTTTCCTTGGCTTTTTCCTTCTTGGTGAACGACTCGGTCTCTTCCATGCCGCGACGCAGGTACAGCGCGACCACTGCGCACAGGGCGCCGATGGCGAACGGAATGCGCCAGCCCCAGGCATACAGCTGTTCGGTGGTCAGGGTTTGCTGCAGCACGATCAGCACACCCAGCGCGATGAGCTGGCCGGAGATCAGGGTGACGTACTGGAAGCTGGAGTAGAAACCGCGGCGTTCCCGGGTCGCCATCTCGCTGAGGTACGTGGCGGAGGTGCCGTACTCGCCACCTACCGACAGCCCCTGCAGCAAGCGGGCGAATACCAGCAGGATGGGTGCGCCGATACCGATGAGTTCATAGCTTGGGCTCAGGGCGATCAACAGTGAGCCGAAGCACATCAGGTAGACCGAGGCCATCAGGGCTTTTTTACGCCCGACTTTGTCGGCGTAAAGGCCCATCAGCCAGCCGCCGATAGGGCGCATCAGAAAGCCCACGGCGAAGATCGCGGCGGTGTTGAGCAATTGGGCGGTGGTGTCGCCTTTGGGGAAGAAGGTCTTGGCGAAGTACAGCGAGAAGGCGGCATAGACGTACCAGTCATACCACTCGACCATGTTGCCGACGGAGCCGCTGAAGATCGATTTGATCCGGCTGGAGGTCGTGCGTTCTTTCGCCGGCGCAGCGGCCGACCCCAGAGGCAAGGTATTGGAGTTATCCATTGAAGGATCCTTCATCTAGTTGTTTTTATGAAGCGTGCCTGAGCACTGCCTGGCTGGGGCTATAGCAGAAGCTGTGCCAGGTGGATGAAGGCCCGGGATAGAAGGGTTGCGAGGTTTTTTTGAGCGGAAAGTCGCTGATGGTTTTGGGGTGATGAGCGGAAATCCGCTTATGGCTGCGGTCGCCATCGGGGGCAAGCCCCCTCCCACATTTTGATTTGTGAACACATCCAAGTGTGGGAGGGGGCTTGCCCCCGATGGCGATCGGAAGGCCGCTAGAGAAACATCTCCCTTACCAACCCATGCCGCTGCATCTTTTCATTGAAGGTGCGGCGCGGCAGTTGCAGCTCAGCCAGCACCGCCTTGATATCGCCTTTATGCCGGGCCAGCGCAGCTTTCAGGCAATGCGCCTCGAAGGCTTCCTGTTGCGCCGCCAACGATTGCCCGGCCTCGACACCTTCAGGTTCCGGCTCTCCAAGCCCCAGCACCTGGCGCTCGGCAACGTTCGCCAGTTCACGTACGTTCCCCGGCCAGTCATGGCTGAGCAGGCGTCCCAACTGCGGCCCGCTCAAGGGCTCGACCTGGCGGCCCAAGCGCTCGGCAGCGCTTTGCGCAAAATGTTCATACAGCAACGGGATGTCTTCGCGCCGCTCGCGCAACGCCGGCAGGCGCAGTTGCGCGACGTTCAGGCGATACGCCAGGTCTTCGCGAAAACGCCCGGCACGGGCCTCTTCCAGCAGGTCCGGCTTGGTGGCGGCAATGATGCGCAAATCCACCTGGATGCTTTGATTGGAACCCAACCGCTCCAGCTTCTGCTCCTGCAGCACCCGCAACAATTTCACCTGTTGGGCCAGAGGCATGCTTTCGATTTCATCGAGGAACAGCGTGCCGCCGTGGGCATATTCCAGCTTGCCGATACGCTTGCCCTGGGCGCCGGTGAACGCGCCGCTTTCATGGCCGAACAACTCGGCCTCGAACAGTTGCTCGGGAATGGCCGCGCAATTGAGCGCGACAAACGGCTTCTTCGCCCGTGGGCCGAAATCATGCAGGCAGCGGGCGACCAATTCCTTGCCGCTGCCGGTCTCGCCACGGATCAACACATTGACCGGCAGCGTGGCCAAGTCCAGCACCTGACGGCGCAGGTTCTGCAGGCTGCGGGACACCCCCAGCAGGCTGGATTCGAGCTGGGCGCGGTGGTCGGCCTGCTGATGCAGGCGGCGGTTTTCCAGGACCAGGCCGCGTTTGTCGAGTGCTCGACGCAGGCTATTGAGCAGGGTATCCGGGCTGAAGGGTTTTTCCAGGAAGTCGTAGGCACCGTCGCGCATGGCGTCGACGGCCATGGGGACATCGCCATGGCCGGTGAGCAGGATGACCGGCAGGTCAGCATCGCGCCGCTGTACTTCAGCCAGCAACTCCAGGCCGCTGAGACCGGGCATGCGCACATCGCTCAGGATCACGCCGGGGAAGTCCCTGGGCAACTGCGCCAGGCATTCTTCGGCACGGCTGAACAACTGCACCTCGAAACCCGACAGGCTCAACCATTGTTCGACGGCCGTACGAATGCTGGCTTCGTCATCAACCACAATCACCGCGTTCAACATAGATCGGGCGTCTCCAGCGCGACAGGCAAGGTCAAGGTAAACACTGCGCCGTCGCCCCGGTTGCCGGCGATCAGGCGTCCGCCCAGTTCGTGCACGATAGCGTAGGACACCGCCAACCCCAAGCCGAGCCCGTCGCCCACTGGTTTGGTGGTGAAGAAGGGGTCGAAGACGTTGTTCAAGTGCTCTTCGGCAATCCCGCCACCGCTGTCGCTGACGCTTAACTGCCAGAGCTGCTGGTCGGCGTGCAAACGAATCTCCAGACGTTTGCGCGGTTTGTCGGCCATGGCATCCAGGGCGTTGCGCAGCAGGTTGATCAACACCTGTTCGAGACGAATCGCGTCGCCGCGCACCCAGGCAGGGCGGGTCAGGTCCAGCGCTACGCCGATATGTTCATCGCGCAGGCGCGCGTCGAGCAGGTGCAGGGACTGGTCGACCACGGTGGCCAGGTCCAGGCGTTCGCGCAGGCCGCTGGGGCTTTTGCGGGCGAAGGTCTTGAGGTGGCCCGTCAGCGCCGCCATGCGCGTGAGCATGTCATCCAGCGGTGTGAGTGCCTTGTAGGCATCGTCCACGCGGCCGTGGTCGAGCAACAGCCGCAGCGTCGCCAATTGCATGCGTTGCGCGGTCAGCGGTTGGTTGATTTCGTGGGCAAGGGCGGCGGACATCTGCCCCAGCGCCGCCAGTTTGGCCGACTGCACCAGGCCATCCTGGGCGGTGCGCAGGGCCTGGGTGCGCTCCTCCACCAATTGCTCAAGCTCTTCGCGGCTGCGTTGACGCAGACGCGCCAGGCGCCAACGCTGGCTCAGGAACAGCACAAGAAACACCAGGGCCAGCCACGAACCGGCGGCGGCAAGGCCGGCGTTGCGCTGGTCTTCCAGCGGGAACTGGGGTTTGCGCAGCAGGTGCAGGGTCCAGCCTTCGGCTTTGAGCGGCAGCGACTCCCAGATGTAGTTGGCACTGCCGTCGGGGCCGTTGACGCGCATCAAGTGGCTGTTGTCGTCGAAGCGTTGCAGGGTGCGGGTCTCCAGCGGCTGCAGTTGCTTCTTGTCGTATTGACGGGTGGCCTTGAGTTCAGCCAGGTCGCTCTCTGACAACGGCCGCAGGTTGCGATAGCGCCAGCCCGGCTGGTTGGCGATAAACACAATGCCGCGTGCATCGCTGACCAGCAGCAAGTCATTGCCCTGGGCCCATTCGCGTTCCAGTTCGGGAAACTCCAGCTTGACCACCATGGCGCCAAGGAACTGCTCGTGCTCATCGACCACCGCGCTGGAAAGGAAGTAGCCCGGGATGCCGGTGGTCACCCCCACGGCATAAAAGCGCCCGGTGCCCTGGCTCAGGGTCTGGCTGAAATAAGGCCGAAATGCATAGTTGTGTCCCACATAACTGCTGGGCAGCTTCCAGTTGCTGGCGGCCACGGCCAGGCCGGTACGGTCCATCAATTCCAGGGTGGACGACTGCGCGGCGCTGTTGATGCGTTCCAGTTTGCGGTTGAGCAGGCCCTGGGTGTCGGCAGTCAGCGGGCCTTTCAAGGCGTTGATCATCTCCGAGTCCAGGGCCAGCACGGCGGGCAGGGCGCGGTAGCGTTCGATCAGGGTGTGCAGCGAGTTGGCATACAGCGCGAGCTGCTGGTTGGCGCGAGCGGCATCGTCCACCAGGGCCTGGCGTTCGGCATGGCGCGTGGCCAGGGCGGCAGCCAGCACGGCACCAGCGATGATCAGCAGGGAGTAGAACGTCAGGCGCAGGGGGCGAGGGATCGCGATCATACGATGATGAACAGGCCGGTAGGGGGCGAGCACCATACCATGAGCCATTGGGTAGTGCAGTGAGGGGGCTTGTGTGGGAGGGAGCAAGCCCCCTCCCACATTTGACTGCACTCATCACAAAAAAAAGGCGACTGGGCCCTTGGGGCCGCAGTCGCCTTTATCCTTGGAGGGAGGTGCTTACTGCACTTCCACCGCCAGGCTCTCACTGATCTTCTTCTGCCAGATGGCAGGACCGGTGATGTGTACCGACTCGCCGTTGCTGTCCACCGCAACGGTAACCGGCATGTCCTTCACGTCGAACTCGTAGATCGCTTCCATGCCCAGTTCGGCGAAAGCGACGACGCGCGATTTTTTGATGGCTTGGGCCACCAGGTAAGCGGCGCCGCCTACGGCCATCAGGTAGACGGCCTTGTGGTCCTTGATCGCTTCGATAGCGGTCGGGCCGCGCTCGGATTTGCCGATCATGCCCAACAGGCCGGTTTGTTCGAGGATCTGACGGGTGAACTTGTCCATCCGCGTCGCGGTGGTCGGGCCTGCCGGGCCAACCACTTCTTCGCGCACCGGATCAACCGGGCCGACGTAGTAGATGAAGCGACCCTTGAGGTCCACCGGCAGGGTCTCGCCCTTGTTCAGCATCTCGACCATGCGCTTGTGCGCGGCGTCGCGGCCGGTGAGCATCTTGCCGTTGAGCAACACGGTTTCGCCCGGCTTCCAGCTCTGCACTTCTTCCGGGGTCAGGGTGTCGAGGTTGACGCGTCGGGCCGATGGACCGGCTTCCCAGACGATTTCCGGGTAGGCGTCCAGCGGTGGCGCTTCCAGCGATGCCGGGCCCGAACCGTCGAGCACGAAATGCGCATGGCGGGTGGCGGCGCAGTTGGGGATCATGCACACCGGCAGGGAAGCGGCGTGAGTCGGGTAGTCCATGATCTTCACGTCGAGCACGGTGGTCAGGCCACCCAGGCCCTGGGCGCCGATGCCCAGTTGGTTGACCTTCTCGAACAGCTCCAGGCGCATCTCTTCGATACGGTTCTGCGGGCCGCGCTTCTTCAGTTCATGGATGTCGATGGATTCCATCAACACTTCCTTGGCCATCACCGCGGCTTTCTCGGCGGTGCCGCCGATGCCGATGCCGAGCATGCCCGGTGGGCACCAGCCGGCGCCCATGGTCGGAACGGTCTTGAGCACCCAGTCGACGATCGAGTCGGACGGGTTGAGCATGGCCATTTTCGACTTGTTTTCGGAACCACCGCCCTTGGCGGCCACGTCCACTTCCACGGTGTTACCCGGGACGATGGAGTAGTGGATCACCGCCGGGGTGTTGTCCTTGGTGTTTTTGCGCGCGCCTGCCGGGTCGGCGAGGATGGATGCGCGCAGGACGTTTTCCGGCAGGTTGTAGGCGCGACGCACGCCTTCGTTGATCATGTCGTCCAGGCCCATGGTGGCGCCATCCCAACGTACGTCCATGCCCACGCGCACGAACACGGTGACGATGCCGGTGTCCTGGCAGATCGGGCGATGGCCGGTGGCGCACATGCGCGAGTTGATCAGGATCTGGGCGATGGAGTCACGGGCCGCCGGCGATTCTTCGCGCAGGTAGGCCTCGTGCATCGCCTGGATGAAATCAACCGGGTGGTAGTAGGAAATGAATTGCAGGGCGTCGGCAACGCTCTGAATCAGGTCGTCTTGCTTGATCACGGTCATGAGTCGCGCTCCTCTATAAGGGAACATTCAATAAAGGTGGCTTCAGTGTTGCATCGGTCGGCTGAAGCCACCTTCCACAGGCACGCCATTGGTGCAGGCGCGACGCTAAAAAGGCGCGGCAGTATAACCCGTGGCGGTGGCCGATACACCCGACTATGGTCAAACTGTCGCAGGCATGATTCCCTGTGCGCGTCCCTTCTGATAGAGCCTTTATATGCCTGAACTGCACGTCGGCGAACGCCACTGGTCGGTCGCCACCGGCAGCAACCTGCTGGATGCCTTGAACCAGGCAGGTGTGGCCGTGCCCTACAGTTGCCGCGCCGGCAGTTGCCATGCCTGCCTGGTACGTTGCCAGGGCGAGGTTCAGGACCGCCAACCTGACGCGTTGAGCCCGCAGCAACGCCAGCACGGTTGGCGCCTGGCGTGCCAGTGCCAGGTGGTTGGCGATCTGCAGGTCGAAGCCTTTGATCCTGTGCGCGATGGTGTGGCGGCGAAGGTGGTGGGTGCCGATTGGCTGACGGCGTCGGTGCTGCGTCTGCGCCTGCAACCGCAGCGCGGCCTGCGTTACAGCGCTGGGCAGCACCTGGTGTTATGGGCGGGGCAGGTGGCGCGGCCGTATTCCCTGGCGAGTTTGCCGCAGGAGGACCCGTACCTGGAGTTTCATCTGGATTGCCGTTTACCCGGCGAATTCAGCGATGCGGCGCGACAGTTGAACCTGGGGGAATGTCTGCGCCTGGGCGAGTTGCGCGGCGGGGCGCTGCATTACGATCCGGACTGGCAGGCGCGACCGCTGTGGCTGCTCGCCTCCGGTACCGGGCTGGGGCCTTTGTGGGGGGTGTTGCGTGAGGCGTTGCGCCAGGATCACCAAGGTGCCATTCGCGTGGTTCATCTGGCGCATGATGCTGATGGGCATTATCTGGCCGGGCCCCTGATGGCGCTGGCCGCGCAGCATCAGAACCTTACAGTGGAGTTGTGGACCGCACATGAGTTGGCCCAGGCATTGGGGCAACTGCGGCTCATATCGCGGCAAGCGCTGGCCTTAGTCTGCGGGCATCCTGACAGCGTCGAAGCCTTTTCCAAACGCTTGTTCCTGGTGGGGCTGCCGCGTAATCAACTGCTGGCCGATGTATTCCTGCCCCGTGGTTGAACGCTGGCTGTCGAGCACAGGCGTTGCGGGTGTACGCGGTTAACTGTGGGAGGGGGCTTGCCCCCGATGGCGGCCTCTGGGCCGACCAGGATGTTGGATTGGACCGAGTACATATCCATTACTTAGGTAACGGCTGCTTAGGGTTCCGCCCTTACGGCGGCTCACTTTTGAAAAGCGCAAAAGTAAGCAAAACGCTCTTGCCCCACCACTCGGCACCTCGCCTGGGCTCGGTGTGCCCGTAATCCGCCATGGATTTGGGGGGCCGCCGCCACGCGCCATCCATGGCGCGGGGCGGCTAAACCGGCATCCCTGCCGGTTTGCCCCCCAAATCCATGGCGAATTCCGGCCAGCGTGGTTTGACGGGGCGCCTAAGATCAAAAGCAGGTCAAGATCAAGATCAAGGGCGGCTCGCTTCGCATCGTGGTTAGCGTGGGGGCTGCGAACTGCGGTTGTGTAGGTAACTGTGCCGCGATGACGCCTTAAATGCAAAAAGCCCCGCCATTCNGGCGGGGCTTTTGTTTTTTTTGCGTGTCACTCAGTACTGCGGGTCGCCCACGTGCAGGATCTTCATGCCATTGGTGCCACCGGTGGTGTGGTAGCTGTCGCCTTTGGTCAGGATGACCCAGTCGCCTTTCTCTACGACGCCGCGTTTGACCAGTTCGTCGATGGCTTTCTGGCTGACTTCGTTGGGTGCCAGCGAGGCCGGATCGAAGGGGATGGTGTACACGCCGCGGAACATCGCCGCGCGGGCCTGGGCTTCGCGGTGAGGGGTGAACGCGTAGATCGGCACCGAGGAGCGGATGCGCGACATGATCAACGGCGTATAGCCACTTTCGGTCAGGGCGATGATTGCCTTGACGCCCGGGAAGTGGTTGGCGGTGTACATGGCCGCCAGGGCGATGCTCTGGTCGCAGCTTTCGAAAACCTTGCCGATGCGGTGGCTGGAGGTCTTGCTGGTGGGGTGCTTTTCAGCGCCGACGCAGATGCGCGCCATGGCCTGGACGGCCTCCAACGGGTACGGGCCAGCGGCGCTTTCAGCCGAGAGCATCACGGCGTCGGTGTAGTCGAGCACGGCGTTGGCCACGTCGGACACTTCGGCGCGGGTCGGCATCGGGTTCTGGATCATCGACTCCATCATCTGGGTCGCAACGATCACCGCTTTGTTGTGGCGGCGCGCGTGCAGGATGATTTTCTTCTGGATGCCGATCAGCTCGGCGTCGCCGATTTCCACGCCCAGGTCGCCACGGGCAACCATCACGGCGTCCGACGCCTTGATCAGGCCATCGAGGGTTTCGTCATCGGCCACGGCTTCGGCGCGTTCGATCTTCGCCACGAGCCAAGCGGTGCCACCGGCTTCGTCGCGCAGTTTACGGGCGTATTCCATGTCGGCGGCGTCGCGCGGGAAGGACACGGCGAGGTAGTCCACTTCCATCTCGGCGGCGAGCTTGATGTCGGCCTTGTCTTTTTCAGTCAGGGCCGGTGCGGTCAGGCCACCGCCGCGACGGTTGATGCCTTTGTGGTCGGACAGCGGGCCGCCGATGATCACGGTGCAATGCAGTTCGGTCGGGGTCGCGGTGTCGACGCGCATGACCACGCGGCCGTCATCGAGCAGCAGTTCGTCGCCGACGCCGCAGTCCTTGACCAGGTCCGGGTAGTCGATGCCGACGATGTCCTGGGTGCCTTCAGTCAGCGGATGGCTGGTAGAGAAGGTGAATTTGTCACCGATCTTCAGCTCGATCCGCTTGTTGGCGAATTTGGCGATACGGATCTTCGGGCCTTGCAGGTCACCCAGCAGCGCCACGAAACGACCGTGTTTGGCGGCCAGGTCACGCACCAGCTTGGCGCGAGCCTTGTGCTCGTCCGGGGTGCCGTGGGAGAAGTTCAGACGGGCAACGTCCAAACCAGCCAGAATCAGCTGTTCGAGGACTTCCGGCGAGTTGCTGGCCGGGCCAAGGGTGGCGACGATTTTGGTACGACGGACGGACATGCACAGACTCCTGAGTTCAAGCGCTGGGGAAGGCTACTATGCTCTTTCGTTGTAGTCATTGTTCGTTTGCACTACTTATTGACGAACGGCTTGTTTTTGCTGAGGTTGAAAAGACGAACAGTCTTGAAGATTTTCGGCGCGGGGTCGATACACTGCACAAGACAGGAGAACCCCCATGCGAATTTTGCTCGTTGCTGCCCTGGCCGTCAGTGTTGTCGGCTGCACCCGCTGGTCAATGGACCACCATTTGAACAACGCTTACCGTGCCTATGGGGTGGGCGATTGCGCGCGGGTCACGCTGGAGTTGTCCCAGGTCGACCGCGAGAGCCGCACCCGTCGTTATGTGCAACCCGAGGTTTCGATGCTGCGCGGGCAGTGCCTGGAGCGGCAGAAGCTGTTCGTCGATGCCGCGCAAACCTATCAATTCATCATCAGCCAATACCCGTCCAGCGAGTACGCTTATCGCGCCCGTGCCCGGCTCGATACCTTGCGCCAGTTGGGGCATGACTCCGGCGCAAGTGTGGCGCAACCACGGCCGACCTCGCTGTAGTGCTATTTGTCGCTTGAGAACTTTGTCGCTTGAGAACTGGCCTGGTGCCAGTCTTGGGCTATTCTTTGAATATCAGTTTGTACAACTTTCTATTCAAAACAGTGCAACGCCCGGATTCGGCAGCGGTCGCGTGACAACGCGCGCTTTTCACACCGATATCAGGGAGAGCGATGGGCTCGTTTCGAATCACTGGCTTTATGGGATGGCAACCTCACCATGTTTATCGAACGACGGATCGAACGGCATCAGCTGCCTTATTTCTTGCAGGTGTTCAATCGGCTTACGGACAAGCCAATCGGTTTTCTGGGCGACGTTTCCGAGGGCGGGCTGATGCTGATCAGCCAGTTACCGATGATGATCGGTGCAGACTTCGAGCTGCGCTTGAAAATTCCCGGGCTGCACGGCGAATTCCAGGCTGTTGATCTTACCGCGACTTGTCTGTGGAGCCGGGAAGACGTCAACCCGCAACATTACGATTCGGGGTTCCGCGTGCTTCAGGCATGCGAAGAATACGCACAGCTGATCAGCGCCTTGTTGCATTACTTCAGTTTCGATCCGCTGCAGGCATCCGCCTGAACGGCGGGTGCAGTCGGCTACGGGGGCCGTGTCCACCGTGGCCGTGCGCGTGCGTTCAGAACACGCCGGCTTTTTTCCAGCGCAGGTAACGCGTCACCAGCGCGGCGCCCAATGTTGACGGCAAGCTATCCAGCACGGTCAGCCCATGGGCACCCAGGCGGTCATGCAACTGGTTACGCATGTTGAGGTAGTCAATTGCGCCGCTGTAGGCCAATGCTTCGGGCAGGGTTTGTACCGGGGCCTGGCGCAGTTGATCGAGCACTTCCTCTCGCAAACTCGCGATCAGCACCCGATGGTGCCGACCAATGCGCTTGATCGCACTCACCAGTGCTTCATCGTCTTCATCACGCAGGTTGGTGACCACGATCACTAATGCGCGCCGTGTTTGCCGAGCCAGCAATTGGCTGGCGGCGGCCTCGTAGTCGGCTGTCTTGCGTGTGCTGTGCAAGTCATAGACGGCATTGAGCAAGACGTTCAACTGACCGCTGCCCTTGACCGGCGCCAGGTAACGCGGCTGGTCGCTGGCAAAAGTACACAGCCCGACTGCATCGCCTTGGCGCAAGGCGACGTAACTCAGTAACAGACAGGCATCCAGAGCGTGGTCGAAGTGGGACAACTCGTCGTCCTGGCTGCGCATGCGCCGGCCGCAATCGAGCATGAACACAATCTGTTGGTCACGTTCATCCTCATATTCCCGGGCAATCGGCGTGCGTTGTCGTGCCGTGGCTTTCCAGTCGATCTGACGCAGGCTGTCACCGTCGCGAAACTCGCGTAATTGATGAAACTCCAGGCCCGGTCCACGCCGCTGATGCTGGCGCACACCCAGTTGGCTCAGCCAGTTATCCACCCCCTGCAACTGCGCACCCGATAAGCGTGCGAAGTCCGGGTACACGCGAGTGGCGTCCGGGACGTCGAGCCAGCGCCGCGCCGACCACAACCCCAGGGGGCTGGGCAGATGGATTTCGCAGCGGCTGAAGCTGAAATGTCCACGTCGCACGGGGCGCACACGATAGCCCAACTCACCACGCTCGCCCGGGCGCAGCAAAATGGATTGCGGCAGGTTATCCACAACCAGGCCGTCGGGCACGTGATCGAATACCTGCACGGTCAGCGGCTGTGGATAGTCGTGTTCCAGTGACAGGCGCACTTCTCCCCAGCGCCCCAATGCCAGGCTGCCGGGCAGTGTCCTGCGCACACGTACCGAAGGGCGGCGGCGTAACCGTATGGCATCGAGCATCGCCAGCACCAACAGGGCCAGTAGCAGGCCCCAGGCGATTGCGTGCAAGGTCTCGGGCACCTTGACCTGCAAGGCCATCGACGCGCCCAGCAGGATACTGAGGGCCAACAGGACACCCAGCCAGGTCAGGAACAGACGGGTCGGTTTCATGCCGGCGTTACTGCCTGGGGGCCGCAATCTGGTCGAGCAACTGCTTGATCACCTGGTCCACCTCCAGGCCATCGATGTCCAGTTCGGGCGCGAGCCGTACGCGGTGACGCAGCACCGCCAGAGCGCATCCCTTGACGTCATCCGGGGTCACGAAGTCGCCGCCGCGCAACAGCGCACGGGCACGGGCGCCGCGAATCAGGGCGATAGAGGCCCGTGGGCCTGCGCCGATGGTCAAGCCCGGCCAACTGCGCGTGGCCCGCGCCAGGCGTACGGCATAGTCGAGCACCTGTTCATCCAGAGGCATGCCGCTGGCGATCTGCTGCATCTGTACCACGTCTTCGGCCTGCAGCACGGTACGCAAAGGTTGCACATCGAGCATGTCGGCCCTGGACGAGCGCGTCACTTCGCGCACCATGTCCACTTCCTGCTGCGCGTCGGGATAGTCCATGCGCACCTTGAGCATGAAGCGGTCCAACTCGGCTTCAGGTAACGGATAGGTGCCTTCCTGCTCGATCGGGTTCTGGGTGGCAAGCACCATGAACGGCGCGCCGATGGGCAATGCCTCGCCCTCCAGGGTGACTTGGCGCTCCTGCATGGCTTCGAGCAGTGCCGCCTGGGTCTTGGCCGGAGCGCGGTTGATTTCGTCGGCCAGTAACAAGTGGGTGAACAACGGCCCCTTGCGCAGCTTGAACTGTTCGGTCTGCAGGTCGTACACCGCGTGGCCGGTGACATCGCTGGGCATCAGGTCCGGCGTGAACTGGATGCGCGCGAAATCGCCGCCGAAACAACGGGCCAGCGCACGCACCAGCAACGTTTTGCCAAGGCCGGGTACACCCTCCAGCAGCACATGGCCACCTGCAATCAACGCGGTAAGCACGTCATCGATCACCGCGTCCTGGCCAATCACTGCCTTGCGTAATTCAATGCGCAGGGCCTGGGCCTGTTGCGTGGCGTTTTGGACAGTCTGTTCTGCGGTCAGGGTTGTAGCCGTTGGAGAGTCGCTCATAGGGCATTCCTGAGGGTTTGCAGGCACGCCACCCGTTGGCTGAAATCGGCGCTGGAGAGCCGTTTCAGCGCAGGTGCGCCGAGTGCCTGGCGGATGATAGGGGAGGGTTGTTGCGTCAGGTGTTCCAGCACCTGACATTGTTCTGCCATGTCGAGGTGTTCAAAGCCGGGGTGACGGCGGCGGGCGGTGCGCAGTAAATCCTGCTGCAAGGCTTGCAGCAAGGCGCCCTGGCCGCTGCGGCGTAGCAGGAAGTCGGCGCTGGCGCGCAAATGCTCCTGTAGCTGTCGACGCGCCTTGGGCGCGGGTGCCTGGATCGGGCCCTGGCGCATGCCGGCGTGCCAGAGTGCCAGGGCAAGCAGTGCGACCAGCGCGACGAGGGCCTGGGGGAAGTAACGAACCAGCAGGGTCAGCAGGTTGTCCGCGCCGCTGTTGAACAGCAGGGTGACGTCGGCGCCCTGGTTCAGGTACCACAGCAGCCAGGCATTGTCGTGCTTGCCGATGCTCGGGGTTTTCCACAGGTCGCTGTCGGTGAGCACCGTGACGCGGCCTGACCCGAGGTCAAGTTGCATCAGATGGCTGGACTTGGCGCTGTTGGCTGAAAACTGCGCCAGGTGCCCGGGGTCGGTAAGGTTGAAGTCGGTGTCAAAACTGAAATACGCCGGTGCGGTTTCATTGTCGACATACAGTTTAGTGAGGTCCGGCGCGATCTTTTTGCGCGGCACCGCCGGCTCGTCGAAGTCATCGCTAAGGGTTTGGTGAAGATTGAGACGATCGAGCAGCAGGTCGCCGCTTTTACCGGTCTCTTCATCCCATAACGCCTCGGCCACCAGTAACAGGTGCCCCCCGGCTTTTGCCCACGCCAGCAGTTGTTCGACCTGGCCTGGGGTCATGTTGCCACGCTCCCCCAGCAACAGCAGGCTATGGCCTGGGGCGGGCAGATCGGCAAGCCGCTCGAGCCCGTTGGCATGTGTTACCGCCAGGCCTTGCTGGCGCAGGAAATCCTCCGCCGCGAGGTAGGGGTTGGCCAGTGCGTCCGGCGATGGGCCACGATCCACAACCTCCTCATAGGGAATTGCCTTGTGCCAGGCATACAGGCCGCCCGCTCCCAACAGGCAGGCCAGCAGCGCGGCAATCCACAGTAATGGCCGTTTCATTGGCTGGCTCCGCTACTGAAGAGTGCGCGCCAATCGCTGCACAGTTTTTGCTGGGCGGTGCCGGGAGGCAGTCGATGGCCATAGGCAAGGTTTTGCCAGTGAGCGGTCAATTCGCGGCTGAATGCCAGCAACTGCGGTTGCTGCAACTGATGAACGCGCTCCAGTACCTGGCCCTCGGTATCGGCACTTTTGAGTGGCAGGTCGAACTCATGCAGCAGCCGGCTGAGCAGGCCGCGATACAGCAGGCCGAGGGCTTCCCGCGGGCGGGTGGGCCATAGCTGTTCGGCGGCGCTGGCGATATCGTCGGGCAATGTCTCGACCCCCAGTTCCAGGCCGAACAATTGGGCGGGCGCAGGTCTTGCGGTGATGGGTTGAGGTCGCCGCCTGCGGCTGACAAATGTGCGCAGCCATTCACGGTAGCGCCACACCACCAGGGCCAGCCCGCCAATCACCACGCTCCATAGCAGTATCTCCAGGCCTTGGGCCACGTGCCTGAAGGTGTTGCTGTTGAGGTTGTCGAGCAATTGCTGGAGCCAGGCAGGTAATTTACCGTCCCCATGGGCTTTGCGGGGCGTGGCGGGTTTTTCCTCGCCAAAACGATAACGGGTGACGGTTTGCGGATTCTTGAACGGCGGTTTTTCCAACAGCGCCTTGATCGATTGGCTGGCCGCCTGGGTGCCGAGGGGCTTGGGCTCAGCTGTCTGATCGGCCAGCGCCGATGGGCTCGGTTGCACCAGCGTGAGCCCGACGACCAGTAGCAACAGCGGCGCGACACCGCTCAGGCGTTGGCGCAACCGGCGAAACACCAGTTCCAGGTCCCAGGCTTCCAGGACGGTGCGACGGTTAAGGTACAGGCTGAAACCGCAGGCGATGTAGATGGGTTCCCAGAACACCAGGACCAGCGCATAGAACGCGTTGCTCAGGTGTTCCAGCCAGAGCCCCTGCGGGCCTGTCGCCAGTACCAGCCGCTGCCAGTCCCACTGCAGTTCAACCTGCTCGGGGATGAATAGATAGAACAGCGCCATGCACCCAAACCATAGGCCGATCTCCAGGTGCACCCCGATGATCGTCAGCCAGCGCGCGGCGCCTGCATTACGCTGTTGCAGTAGGCCCAGGCGCCTTTGACGTACTGGCCCATCCAGGCCTTCAAGCTGGCTCACCGGCAGCATGAAGCTGCGGCTCAGGCTCAGCCGGCGCCAGGTCAGGCTGGCGAACAGTTGCCCCCTGAGCAGGCGTGGCCACTGGCGAGCGGCCTGTTTCAGGCTCAGGGTTTCACCAAACAGGGCCTTGGAAAGAATGTACAACGGCAAGCGTTCGAAGGCGGGCTTGAGCCACCAGAACAGGAATAGGGCGTAAGACGGGTACTGCCACAGCAGCGAGGTGAGCAGCAGGAACACAGGCAGGCTGACCAGGGCCCAGCTGCCCATCAGCACTGCACGATGTTCACGGGCCATCAGTACGCCGAGGTCCATGGCTTCCCAGGAGGTACGCGGGCGGATGACCACGCTGGCGTCAGTCAGGCGCATGGCGAGTCCGGCCGGCGAAGATCAGGTAGGCGGCCACCAGCAGCCATAGTGCGCTGCCCACCAGGTATTTGATCCAGGGCGCAATGCTTGTGGTGGATGACCAGTAGGCTTCGATGAACGCTGCGATCAGCAGGAACACCATGACTGCGCAGAGCATCTGCACGCTTTTGCGGGCCGCCAGGCGCAGGGATTCGCTACGTGCCAACGGCCCTGGCGCGATCAGTGACCAGCCCAGTTGCAGGCCCGCCGCACCGGCCAGTGCGATGGCGCTGAGTTCGAAGGCACCATGGCCGATCACGAATGACCAGAAGGTCTGGCCGTAGCCGATTTCACTCAGGTACCCGGACACCGCCCCGATGGTCAAGCCGTTGAAGACCAGGAAGAACACGCTGCCCAGGCCGAACAGCAAACCGGCGGCAAAGGTCTGGAAGGCGATGCCGATGTTGTGCATCACGTAGTAGCCAAACATCATCCAGTCTTCGCTGGAGGCGCGTTCGGCCGCGCGGCCCAGGCGACTGGCGGCGGGGTCGTACATGCTTTGCATCTCGGCCACCTGTTGCGGGCTGACGATGCTGTAGATCAGGTCGGGAAACAGGTAGACCAACAGGGCTATGCCCAGCAGGCTGCCAAAGAACAGCAGGCTGGCGATCAGCACGAAGCGCCATTGTTCGCGTACCAGGCGCGGGAAGTCGGCGAGGATGAAGGCCACCACGTTCGCCGTCGTTTGGCTGCGATGGCGATACAGTTGCTGGTGGCCGCGCAGCGCCAGTTGTTGCAGACGGTCCACCAGGTAACTGCTGTAGCCGCGCTCCTGGGCCAGGGCCAGGTGTTGGCACAGGCGTCGATAGTGATAAGGAAAGTCGGTCACCTCGCAGGCTTTGCCTCGCTCCAACTGTTTCAGTTGTTCGGCGAAAGTCTGCCATTGCTGCTGGTGCCGGCTTTCAAAAAGGCTCTGCTTCATGTCGGCCCCAACAAACCACGGGCCACACCGTTAAGTTGCTCCACGGCGCGGGCCGGGGACACCTGCAAGGGCGCCGCGAGGATTGCAGCCAGTTCATGCACCCGCTCGGCAGACAGGTCGGCCTGGCGTTCGGCGAAACCGAGGATTGCGCGCTGTTCACTCAGCTCCAGCGCGAAGGGCAGGCGCAGGGCGGCTGCTTGAGGTAGGGGCGGACGGGCCAGCGACTGTTCGCGGTAGACCACCAGCGTGCCCGCCGCCAGGTCGCCGAGCCGCTTGAAGTGCGGATGTTGCAGGCAACTGATGGCGCCGAAGAAGTAGCCGAAGGGCAGCATGTCGACAAACCGCAGCAGGTTGCGGATCAGTGATGCCGACCAACCGATGGCGGTGCCGTCATCCTGTACCACCCGCAGGCCCATGACTTGCTTGCCGGGCGAGCAGCCCTGGTTGAGCACTTCGAACAGCACCATGTACCACCAACTGACCAGGAACAGCAGCAGCGCGCCCAGGCCGAGGCCGAGGTTGCCAAGCAGCGCCAGGGGCACCAGCAGGATGCCCATGATCACGCCACGCGCGAGCAGATCGAAGGCGTAGGCCAATGCCCTTGGCGCAAGGCCGGCAGGGCGCAAGGGCAGGTCGATACCCTCGGGGGTCTCGATCTGGTAGCAGGTATCCAGAGGAGCTGTTGGCATTGCGATCCTTGGCAGTGCGAAGCGACTGAGAGACACGGATGCTAGCAGTGTCGAGGCGGGAAGCAACCCTTCAAGATTTTACTGGATGTTTGTCCAGTAAGGTATCGCTGGCCCCTGGCCCCTTGCAGCGCCTAGACTTTGCCGGTCTTCAGCACAGGAACAGCCCGTGACCTCCATTTTCTGGTACGACTATGAAACCACCGGAATCAACCCGCGCAGCGATCGCCCGCTGCAGGTAGCCGGCATTCGTACCGACCTCGAGCTCAACGAGGTCGGCCCGCCGATCAATCTGTATTGCCGGCCCAGCGACGATATCCTGCCCCATCCGGCAGCGTGTGCGATCACCGGTATCACGCCGCAGGTCCTGGCGCACAAAGGCCTTGCCGAAGCGGACTTCATGACCCGGGTGCACGCCGAACTCGCGGCCCCCGGCACCTGCGGCGCGGGTTATAACACCCTGCGCTTTGACGATGAAATGACGCGCTACAGTCTCTATCGCAACTTTTTCGACCCTTACGCACGCGAGTGGCAGGGCGGTAACAGCCGCTGGGACTTGATCGATGTGATGCGTACCGCCTATGCCCTGCGCCCGGAGGGGATTGTGTGGCCCGAGCAGGACGGGCGCGTGACGCTCAAGCTCGAACGCCTGACGCAAGCCAACGGCATCGACCACGGCCAGGCCCACGATGCGTTGTCTGACGTGCGCGCGACCATCGCCCTGGCGCGATTGGTGCGTGAAAAACAACCCAAGCTGTATGAGTGGCTTTTCCAGTTGCGGAGCAAGCAACGGGTGATGGACCAGGTGCGCCTGTTGCAGCCGCTGGTGCATATTTCCGGACGCTTCAGCGCCGAACGGCATTATCTGGGGGTGGTCTTGCCGTTGGCCTGGCATCCGCGCAATCGCAATGCATTGATTGTGTGTGACTTGGGGCTCGACCCGCAGGCCCTGCTCGAACTGGATGCCCAAACGTTGCGCGAGCGCCTCTATACGCGGCGCGATGAGCTGTCGGCGGGCGATCTGCCGGTGCCGCTCAAGTTGCTGCACATCAACCGCTGTCCGGTCGTCGCGCCCTTGAAAGTGCTGCGCGCGCAAGATCGCGAGCGGCTGCAATTGGATATGGAGGTTTACCAGGCACGGGCGCTGCGACTAACTGACGCACAGGAAGTTTGGCGTGACAAGTTGGCGAGCGTTTACGCCGAGGAGGAATATGCGCCGAATGCCGATCCTGAGCAGCAGCTCTATGAGGGTTTTATCGGCGACCGTGATCGGCGCTTATGTGAACAAGTTCGCATGGCAGAGCCGGTACAACTGGGACGCCAGCAATGGCCGTTCGATGATCATCGATTGCCTGAATTATTATTCCGCTATCGCGCGCGTAACTTTCCTGAAACCTTGAACAATGAGGAGCAAGAGCGCTGGAGACTTTTCTGTCAGCAACGGTTGTCAGACCCGGTATGGGGCGCACCCAATACCCTGGCGGCATTTAAGCTGGCCCATCAGGAATTGAAAAACAGTGCGACAGCGTTTCAGTGCCAGGTACTGGGTGAATGGCAAGACTATGCTGACTCTTTAGCGGCCCGCCTGAATCTGTAGCCGAGCAACTGCAAAACATTCAGACAATAAAAAACGCCAGCGAGCTGGCGTTTTCAATGTGTCGCGTATCGGGTGCAGATCCGACCAGGCTTAGCCCAGCAGGGTAGCCCAACCTTCTACCACGTCACCGCCCCACTTGGCTTTCCACTCTTTCAGTGTCTTGTGATTGCCGCCTTTGGTTTCAATCACTTCACCGTTGTGCGGGTTTTTGTACTGCTTGACTTTGCGAGCACGTTTGGTGCCGGTAGTTTTCACAGCGCCACGCGGTGCTTTAACTTTCGATTCCGGATCCAGCAGCGCGATGATGTCACGCAGGGATTTGGAGTATTCGCCCATCAGGGTGCGCAGTTTGCCTTCGAATTCCAGCTCTGTTTTCAGCTTGTCGTCTTGCGACAGATTCTTCAAACGGGCTTGCAGCTCTTTGATAGCTTCTTCGGTGGCACGGTATTCGTTGATCAGAGACATGTGGACTACCTTATGTAGAACGCTGATTGACAGGGTGAGTGGCCTAATAATAGTCAGGCAATTTCATCAAGTAAACATTTAAGCAGCTATTTACGTGAATTAGATTGAAGTTTTTCGCCGCGGTGTGAAGTCGAGTTAATTATCGGGTACGCGGCTAAAAACAATCAGCTTAATTCTGCTAATTGCCGAGCTTGCCTGTGTAACGCCATATAACGCTGGTAAACCCTTACGCTGTTAAGGGGTGTTGCCAGCGCCAGGGATCAGAATAAGGCACAAGGAGTACTGCAGTTTTTCTGCGCAATCGCTAGAATGGCGGCCTTTGCGAAGTTCTGGAGTTTCCCCCTAATGCGCACTTTTCGGCTGGTGATTGCTTGCCCGGACCGGGTTGGCATCGTTGCCAAGGTCAGTAACTTTCTGGCTTCTCATAACGGTTGGATCACCGAGGCGAGCCATCACTCGGATGATCTCAGCGGTTGGTTTTTCATGCGTCACGAAATCCGTGCCGATACTTTGCCTTTTGGTCTGGAAGCCTTCCGTGAGGCGTTTGCGCCGATCGCCGAAGAGTTTTCGATGACCTGGCACATCACCGACACAGAGCAGAAGAAACGCGTCGTGCTGATGGCCAGCCGTGAATCCCACTGCCTGGCGGACCTGCTGCACCGCTGGCACAGCGATGAGCTCGATTGCGAGATTGCGTGTGTGATCTCCAACCATGACGACCTGCGCAGCATGGTCGAATGGCATGGCATCCCGTATTACCACGTGCCGGTCAACCCGCATGACAAGGAGCCTGCGTTCGCCGAAGTGTCGCGCCTGGTCAAGCAGCACGATGCCGACGTGGTGGTGCTGGCGCGCTACATGCAGATCCTGCCGCCGGAACTGTGCCGCGAATACGCGGGCAAGGTGATCAACATTCACCACAGCTTCCTGCCGTCGTTCGTGGGTGCCAAGCCTTATCACCAGGCGTCCCTGCGCGGCGTGAAGCTGATCGGCGCAACCTGTCACTATGTCACCGAGGAGCTGGACGCCGGTCCGATCATCGAGCAGGACGTGGTGCGCGTCAGCCACAGCGACAGCATCGAAGACATGGTGCGTTTCGGTCGCGACGTCGAAAAGATGGTGCTGGCCCGTGGCTTGCGTTATCACCTGGAAGATCGCGTATTGGTGCACGGCAACAAGACCGTGGTGTTCTGACCGACGCGTCTGGTTGAACAAGCAGGGGTCCGGGAGTAAAACTCTCCGGGCCCTTTTTATTTTCAGGAGGCGACCATGACCGACCCACTCGACAAGGCGACTTCCAGGCCACCCGCTACCCTGGGCGAGGGCTGTCTGAGTCGCTACGACCCGGATGCGCTGGGTGCTGAGGATGGTACTGACTTTCCCGGCGCCGCCCAGTTGTGGGAGCAGTTGCAGGAGGATGAAAAGCCGCCCGCTGCCCCCGGAAAAGACGCTTGAGCAGCGGCTTGCCCACCATCAACAGAAACACAGGCGCACCGGCGAACAGATAGAAGTAGTAGGTGACTGCCCGCCAGATCAGAATGGCCGCCGCCGCCGTTGAGTTGCCCACCATCGGCGCGAGCAATGCCGCCGACGTCAACTCCGCCGCCCCGGCCCCGCCTGGCAGCAGGCTCAATTGCCCTGCGGTCAATGACAGCATCTGGATCAGGAAGCTCCAGGCCCACTGCACCTGCCCACCCAGGCCGCGCAGCGCCAGGTACAACACGCTGTAGCGTAATAACCAATGCAGGCTGGTCAGCGCGAACACCCCGAGCAGGGTGCTCCAGGGCAATTTCAGCGTTTGGGTGAAGGCCGCAAGGAAGCGCAGCAGCCGACGGGCCCACCGCCGGCGGGTGCCGGCGCGCACTTTCATGGCCTTGAGTGCACTTCCGGCCAGGCGAATCAGGCGGCGATGAAAGCGCACCACCAACACGCAGCCGACGACGCCACCGACCATCGACACGGCACTGAGCCCCAACAGCTCTTCCAGGCGTGGGCTGAGGCTATGGAACAGCGCATACAGCACGATGCCCACCAGTGCGCAGAAAAAGAACAGCAAGTCACTCAACTGGTCCATGGCGAACACCGCGCTGCCATGGGCCGGCCGTATGCCGCTGCGTGCCAGCAGGCCCATCAGCGTGAGGGGCCCGCCGCTGCCGCCTGGGGTCGCGCACATGGCGAATTCGGTCGATATCACCACGCCCAGGCTTTTGCGCCATCCCAACCGAGCGCGCTGTGCGCCCAGCAATAAGCGCAGGCGCAGGCTGTTGATCAGCCAGCAGCCGATGATCATGGCAAACATTCCCAGTAATTGGAGCAGGGGAAACTGGCGCAGGCGCGCAACGGTTTCGCCGCCACCCAGCCACACCGGGATCACCAGCGCGACCAGCAGCGCCAGGCCCAGCCAGATCAGCCGGCGCATGGCAGCGTCGACAGCCACGCGGACTTGGTCTGTGGCGTGCGTCCATCCTCAAGCAGGCGCTCCAGGGTGTGCAGCCAATACTGACGGGAAAATTCGTGACGCATATCGACGGGGTGCAACCCTAACCGGATCACCGGTGCGGTCTGCCAGCGCTGCTCGCGTCGATCGCTCAAGACCTTGGACAAGCCTCGGCGCCATGCACTGCGCGCGCTCCACACCAGGCCCGGGGCGTGGATGGGCGTGAAGTCGGGCAGGCGATACAGGTGCTGCGGGTCGCTGGTGTAGCTCAGCGGTAACTGGCGCAACGCCAACCGGGTACCCTGGCTCATCAACCAGGCGGGTGCGACAAACCCTTGCAGGGGCCAGTCATTGCGCTGGAATACCTCAATGCCGTCGGTCAGGCGCTGCAAGGCTTCGGCTTGCGATAACTGGTAGAACTCGCCCTCATGGGTATAGATGCGCCGCATGAACCATTCCCGGGGTGTACGCGGCCGGGGTTGGTCGTCGCAGTGGTAATACCCGTGCAAGGTGAGTTCATCGCCCTTGGCTACCCGGTTGTCGAGCAGGCGCCGGAAGTCTGCATGGGTGGCCAGGGCGTTGTGATGATGAAAGTCCGGGACCACCAGCCAGGTGACAGGGACATTGCCGATGGCGTCGACGGCTTCGACAAAGGGCCGGTAATCGGCCCAGGTGCTCGGCGCCACGTCGTGCAGCACCAGCATGACTGAACGTTCAACCATGGGCGAGCATCGGCTTTTGTGTGCCGAGCACGGCATGGTAATGCCCCAGCAGACTGTCCACCACCGCATCCCATGCGTAATGCTGTTCGACATGGCGCCGCGCCTGTTCCCCCAGACGGCGGCTGTCGGCGCCAAACAGTTCGCGTACCGCATCGGCCATCGCCTTGGGGTTGTTGGGCGCGCAGAGCAGGCCGCAGCGCTCGTCGACAATCTCGGTAAAGGCTCCCGCCGCCACGGCGACCACTGGAATACCGCAGGCCATGGCTTCCAGAATGACCAGGCCGAAGGTTTCCTGGTCACCGCCATGCAGCAACGCATCGGCGCTGGCCATCAATCGCGCAACATGATCCGCCGGGCGGAAGCCATCGACCACGGTGACATTGTCCGGCACATGGGCCGGCATGCCGGAACCCACCAGCAATAGGTGATAACCCTCGCCCAGGCGCTTCATGCAGTTGAGCAGAACCGGCAGGTTTTTTTCCTTGGAGCCACGCCCGGCGAAAATCAGCAGCCGGGTGTCTTCATCGATCCCCAGTTCGGCGCGCAGGCCGGGGTCGCGTACCTGTGGCGTGAAGGTTTGCAGGTCGACGCCCAAAGGTTGCACGAAGACGTTTTTTACCCCAAGCCCAATGAGTTTGTCGGCCATTACCTGGCTGGGCGCCAGTACCCGATCAAAATTCCCATAGAGTTTGCTGACATAAGCTTCGACGTTGGGGGTAAACCAGGCGCCCATGCGGTTACGCACCAGCAGGGGGAGGTCGGAGTGATAAAAGCCGATGACGGGCACATCCAGCTGGCGCCGGGCGTCCAGGGCGGCCCAGGCGGTCAGGTAGGGATCGCCGACTTCGATCAGATCAGGCTGCAAATCGTGCAGAACATTTCGCCATGGGGCCAGGCGCAGGGGGAAGCGGTAGCCTTTGCCGAAGGGCAGCGGCGGCGCCGGCACCTGGAAAATACCATCGCGCTCGCTCAAGTGGGCGCCCGGCACCAACAGGCTGTGGCGAATGCCGGGCTTGAGCGCCAGGCGCCGGTGCTTGGCGTCCAGATAAGTGCGTACGCCACCGCTGGCCGGGGCGTAGAACATGGTTATGTCAGCGATATGCACGATGAACATCCCTCCGATCCATTGCTCTCCTTAACGTGGACCTGAGGTAAGGATAGATGTTCGATCGGGATTGGGGGCGTGCTGCGTGTTCGAGCTTGAAATGATGGGGGAGGGGGCTTGCCCTGATACCAGTCAGTTAAGCGAACACCGCCGTCTGTAGGAGCGAGGGGGGCGCCTAGCTCTTGCTCGCGAAAAACGTCAACGATAACGCGTGCTTCCTGAATGAACGCGGCGCCTGTGAGTTTTTCGCGAGCAAGCTCGCTCCTACATAAAGCAGCCGCACCCACCCGTAACCACGATGCGAAGCGAGTCGCTTTTGATTTTGATGTTGATCTCAGGCGCCCCGTTAAACCACGCTGGCCGAACGCAGGCTTGAATCCGTGGGTAACCCGGCAGGACGCCGGGTTAGCCGCACTGGGCCATGGATGGCCCATTGCGGCGGCCCACGGATTCAAGCCGGAGTGAGGGCACACCGAGCCTAAGCGAGGTGCCGAGTGGTGGGGCAAGAGCGTTTTGCTTACTTTTGCGCTTTTCAAAAGTGAGCCGCTGTAAAAGCGGAACCATTAGCAGCCGTGACCGCAGAAACGGATATGTACTCGGTCCAATCCAACATCCTGGTCGGCCCAGAGGCCGCCATCGGGGGCAAGCCCCCTCCCACATTTGGATTGTGGAGCATCAGTAAGATAGTCACTTTTTACCGAGTACCGCCAAGCTCCTCTGTGTATCAGATGCGGAAGCTGCCCACCAATTGCTTCAGGCGCGACGCCTGTTGCTCCAGGTCCGTGCAGGCGCGCAGCGTCGATTGCAGGTTTTCCACGCCTTCCTGGTTGAGGGTGTTGATTTCAGTAATGTCCATATTGATCGACTCCACGACCGAGGTCTGCTCTTCGGTGGCGGTGGCCACGGACTGGTTCATCCCGTCGATCTCGCCAATGCGCTGGGTCACGCTGTTCAAGCGCTCGCCGGCCAGGTTGGCGATTTCCACGCTGTCCTGGCTGTGGCGCTGACTTTCACTCATGGTGCTCACCGAGTCGCGGGCGCCGACTTGCAGTTCCTCGATCATCTTCTGCACCTGTTGCGCCGATTCCTGGGTGCGGTGCGCCAGGTTGCGCACTTCATCAGCCACCACCGCGAAGCCGCGACCGGCTTCACCGGCACGCGCGGCTTCGATGGCGGCGTTGAGTGCGAGCAAGTTGGTTTGCTGGGAAATACTGGTGATCACTTCAAGGATCTGGCCAATGTTCACCGTCTTGCTGTTCAGCGCCTCGATATTGCTGCTGGAGGCGCTGATCATGCTCGACAGCTGGGTCATGGCCTTGATATTGCGCTCTACCACCTGCTGGCCGTCTTCGGCCAAATGCCGCGCATCACTGGCCTGACTGGAGGCCTGCGCCGCGTTGCGCGCGATTTCCTGGGCGGCAGCTCCCAGTTGATTGATCGCAGCGGCAACACTGTTGGTGCGGTTGGCCTGTTCGTCTGAATTGACCATCGACGAGTTGGACGCGCTGACCACCCGCAGTGCCACTTCATTGACCTGCTCGGTGGCCGATGACACTTCGCGGATCGAGGTGTGGATGCGCTCCACGAAACGGTTGAACGCGGTGCCCAGGGTGCCGAACTCGTCGTTGTTCTGGATGGTCAGGCGCCGGGTCAGGTCGCCTTCGCCGTCGGCAATGTCCTGCATGGCGCGGGTCATCACGTGCAGCGGTTGCAACAACACGCGGATCAGCATGCCCAGCAACGCGATGATGATCACCACGGCGATGAGGGTGGCGATGACTGCCGACGTGCGGAACTGGGTGAGCATGGCGAACGATTTGGCTTTATCCACCGAAATGCCCAGGTACCAGTTTACCGAGGGCAGGCCCTTGATCGGGGTAAACGTAACGATATTGGTCTTGCCATTGGCCTGCACTTCGCTGAAATCAGCGCTGATCTTCGGCGTGTCGTTGGGGTACACGTCAGCCAGGGTCTTCATGACCAGGGCCTTGTCCGGGTGCACCAGCACTTTGCCGTCGGCGCTGACCAGGAACGCGTAACCCATGCCGCCCAAGTCCAGCGCGCCAATGTTGTCCACCAGGGTTTGCAGGCTCAGGTCACCGCCCACCACGCCGATGCTCTGGCCGGCCTTGGCACTCGGGGTGGCGATGGAAATAATCAACTGCCCCGTGGCCGCGTCGATATAGGGCTCGGTCAGGGTCGAGCCGTTGCTGTTCTGGGCGTCCTTGTACCAGGGGCGCACACGCGGGTCGAAACCGTCGGGCATCTTGGTGTCGGGGCGGATCGTGAACTTGCCCTGGCTGTCGCCGACGTAGGTGGCCATGAACGATGAGGTCAGGGCTTTCTGTTCCAGCAGGCTGGCAACCACGGACGGTTCGGGATTGAGGGCGATATTCTGTGCGGCGTTTTCGACCAGCGCGATACGCCCGGTGAGCCAGGTCTGAATACTGCCGGCGGTGACGTCGCCCATTTCATGCAGGTAGCTATTGAGATCGTCACGAATCGCATTACGCTGAAGGTAGTCGTTATAGAGGGTAAACAACGCAAAGGCGGCGATGACGATAAGGGAGGCTGCAAGCAAAATTTTGTGGCTGAAGCGCAGGTTTTTATTCATGGCTTGTAAGGTCCGCTAAGGTCTTGATGTCCGGGGCGCGCCCTCTAGACAAGGCGCAAAATGGCAGCGTAAAAAAAGGTGTGATATTTCTGCTGATAGCTCCGTTGGTCCGTATAGGAATTATCTGACTATTTTTTAGTCTTTGTCGGGCTTACATCCGTCTATATCGACCTCGCGGCACTAAAGATTAACCATAGGTGACGAAATGCCTGACTCCACACAACTGCTTATCGGTGCCGGCCCGGATGGCCAGCCCATCGCCCAGCCCATGCGCCTGGCCAACCGTCACGGGTTGATCGCCGGCGCCACGGGCACCGGCAAGACCGTCACCTTGCAGCGCCTGGCCGAAGCGTTCAGTGACGCGGGGGTGGCGGTATTCGCCGCCGACATCAAGGGCGACCTGTGCGGCCTGGGCGCTGCGGCCAATCCCCAGGGCAAAGTCGCCGAACGCATCGCCGGGATGCCCTTCCTTGATTACGCGCCGAAGGCTTATCCGGTCACGCTGTGGGATATCCACGGTCAGTCCGGTCATCCGTTGCGCACCACCATCAGTGAAATGGGCCCGTTGTTGCTCGGCAGCCTGCTGGAACTCACCGACAGCCAGCAGTCGGCGCTGTACGCGACGTTCAAGGTGGCCGACCGTGAGGGCCTGCTGCTGCTGGACCTTAAAGACCTCAAGGCATTGCTCAACCACCTGCGTTATCACCCTGAACTGTTGGGTGACGATGCGGCGTTGATGACCACCGGTTCCAGCCAGGCGTTGTTGCGGCGTCTCGCGGTGCTGGAGCAGCAGGGCGCCGAGGCGCTGTTCGGCGAGCCGGCCCTGCAGCTCGAGGATATTTTGCAGCCCGCCGGCGACGGGCGCGGCCGTATTCATCTGCTGGACGCCAGCCGCCTGGTGCATGACGCGCCGAAGGTCTACGCGACCTTCCTGTTGTGGCTGCTGGCGGAACTGTTCGAGCAGTTGCCCGAGCGCGGTGATGCGGAAAAACCGCTGTTGGCGCTGTTTTTCGATGAAGCGCACCTATTGTTCGCCGACACACCCAAGGCGTTGCAGGACCGTCTGGAGCAAGTGGTGCGGTTGATTCGCTCCAAAGGGGTGGGCGTGTACTTCGTCACGCAGTCGCCGGGCGACTTGCCTGACACGGTGCTGGCGCAACTGGGCCTGCGTATTCAGCATGGCCTGCGGGCATTCACCACCAAAGAGCAAAAATCCCTGCGGGCGGTGGCGGACGGTTTCCGGCCTAACCCGGCCTTCGATGCCCTGGCGGTGCTGACCGAGTTGGGCACCGGGGAAGCGCTGGTGGGCACCTTGCAGGAAAAGGGCACGCCGGAGGTGGTCCAGCGAGTGCTGGTCGCACCGCCACAGTCGCGGATCGGGCCGCTGACCGAGGCCGAACGGGCGGCATTGATCGCCAGTTCGCCGCTGCAGGGCCGTTACGACAAGCCGATCGACCGCGAATCGGCCTACGAGGTGCTGATGGCGCGCAAGGACTTGGGGCCGACCGATGAGACCAAGCCCGCCACGCAAGAGCCCAGCTTCACCGACAAGGCCGGTGCGTTCCTGGGAACCACGGCAGGCAAGGCGCTGAAATCCGCCATGCAGCAGGCCGCCAATCAGATGGGGCGGCAGTTGGTGCGCGGCTTACTGGGCTCGTTGCTGGGCGGCAGCAAGCGCAAGTGAGGTTCAGGGTTTGGGCCTGGCGTGGGCGGCCAGCCGTTGCAGTGCCGCGCGCAAGCCCGGATCGTTGATCCCTTCGGCCGTGGCCTGGAGGGTTTCGGCGGCATTTTCCGACAGGTCCATCGTATGCCCCGCCGTGCTGCGCAGCACGGTGGGCGGCTGGACCTTGAACTGGATACGCACCAGGCCGGCAAACTCATCGAACACCATCAATTGGCGCTGCAGGCGTTTTTGCTGGTAACGCAAACGGGTCGCCCAATGGCCGTCAGTGACAATTAATAGCAGATTGCCTTCACGCCAGGACGCCACATGACAGTGTTCGCGCGCGGCCGGTTGCAACTGGCTTTCGAGCAGGCGTTGCAAATGCCCCAGCCGTCTCGCGTGGCCAAAGATGGCTTTCAACGGCTTGGCTTCGCGAAGCAACACGCCGGGAGCGCGGGCTGGAAGAGGGCGAAATGCCATGTTTAGACACCTTAGGTAACAGAGCCGCCATCTTAACAGAAAGCGCCTGTGGGCCCCGAAGCCATGCATCGGCAGGGCTTTTCCCGTGAAATCAATAAGTAACTTCTGCGCTTGATGGGTTGAAGTTCCAGCAAAAGCCCTTATTTTAAACAGGCCCTCTCACAGCGCCGTGCCCGCATCCGGGAACAACGCCACTTTCCTCACCCACGATTCCGGGTAGAATGCGCGTTCGCATGCGGCCGTGAGGGCTGCTCGGGCCACTGACGGTGCGCCCTCCATCCCTATGTGTGGAAGAACCTGCCGATATGTTTGCGCCTTTGTTAAAGAAACTTTTTGGAAGCAAGAATGAGCGCGAAGTCAAACGCATGCTCAAGACGGTGCAGCTGGTCAATGCCTTCGAAGAGCAGATGGTTGCCCTGTCGGACGAGCAATTGCGCGCCAAGACCGAAGAGTTCAAGGCCCGCATAGCCAAAGGTGAAACCCTCGACAAGCTGCTTCCCGAAGCCTTTGCGGTCGCCCGTGAAGCCGGTAAGCGCGTCATGGGCATGCGCCACTTCGACGTCCAGTTGATCGGCGGCATGACCTTGCATGAAGGCATGATTGCCGAAATGCGCACCGGTGAAGGCAAGACCCTGGTGGCAACCCTGGGCGTTTACCTCAACGCATTGTCCGGCAAGGGCGTTCACGTTGTGACGGTGAACGACTACCTGGCTCGCCGCGACGCCAACTGGATGCGCCCGCTGTATGAATTCCTCGGCCTGACCGTCGGCGTGGTAACGCCGTTCCAGCCGCCGGAAGAGAAGCGCGCCGCCTACGCCGCCGACATCACCTACGGCACCAACAACGAATTCGGTTTTGACTACCTGCGCGACAACATGGCGTTCAGCATGGAAGAAAAATTCCAGCGCGAACTCAACTTTGCCGTGATCGACGAAGTCGACTCCATCCTCATCGACGAAGCCCGTACCCCGCTGATCATCTCCGGCCAGGCCGAAGACAGCTCGCGCCTGTACACCGAGATCAACAAGTTGATCCCGCGCCTGGAGCAGCACATCGAGGAAGTCGAAGGCGTGGTGACCAAAGAAGGTCACTTCACCATTGACGAGAAGACCCGTCAGGTCGAACTCAACGAAGCCGGTCACCAGTTCGTCGAAGACATGCTGACCCAGATCGGCCTGCTGGCCGAGGGCGAGAGCCTGTACTCGGCGCATAACCTGGGCCTGCTGACCCACGTGTATGCCGGCCTGCGCGCGCACAAGCTGTTCCATCGCAACGTCGAATACATCGTGCAGGAAGGCCAGGTCGTTCTGGTCGACGAACACACCGGCCGTACCATGCCCGGTCGTCGTCTGTCCGAAGGCCTGCATCAGGCCATCGAAGCCAAGGAAATGCTCAACATCCAGGCCGAGAGCCAGACGTTGGCATCCACCACCTTCCAGAACTACTTCCGTCTGTACAACAAGCTGTCCGGCATGACCGGTACGGCCGACACCGAAGCATTCGAATTCCACCAGATCTATGGTCTGTCGGTGGTGGTCATCCCGCCGAACAAGCCACTGGCGCGTAAAGACTATAACGACCTGGTGTTCCTGACCGCCGAAGAGAAATACGCGGCGATCATCAACGACATCAAGGACGGCATGGCCAAGGGCCGCCCGATCCTGGTGGGTACCGCGACCATCGAGACTTCCGAGCATGTGTCCAACCTGCTCAACAAGGAAGGCATCGAGCACAAGGTCCTCAACGCCAAGTTCCACGAGAAGGAAGCCGAGATCATCGCCCAGGCCGGTCGCCCCGGCGCGCTGACCATCGCCACCAACATGGCCGGTCGTGGTACCGACATCCTGTTGGGCGGTAACTGGGAAGTGGAAGTGGCCTCCCTCGACAACCCGACCCCCGAGCAGATTGCCCAGATCAAGGCGGACTGGCAGAAACGCCACCAGGCCGTGCTGGAATCCGGCGGTTTGCAGGTGATTGCGTCCGAGCGTCACGAATCGCGCCGTATCGACAACCAGTTACGTGGTCGTGCCGGTCGCCAGGGTGACGCCGGTTCCAGCCGTTTCTACCTGTCCCTGGAAGACAGCCTGATGCGTATCTTCGCCTCGGACCGGGTGAAGAACTTCATGAAGGCCCTGGGCATGCAGTCCGGGGAAGCGATCGAACACCGCATGGTGACCAACGCCATCGAGAAGGCCCAGCGCAAGGTAGAAGGGCGCAACTTCGACATCCGTAAACAGCTGCTCGAGTTCGATGACGTCAACAACGAACAACGTAAAGTGATCTATCACATGCGTAACACGTTGCTGGCCGCCGACAACATTGGCGAAACCATCGCTGACTTCCGCCAGGACGTGCTCAACGCCACCGTCAGCGCGCACATCCCGCCGCAGTCGCTGCCTGAGCAGTGGGATGTGGCCGGCCTGGAAGCCGCGTTGAAAAGCGACTTCGGCGTCGACCTGCCGGTTCAGCAGTGGCTGGACGAGGACGATCACCTGTACGAAGAGACGCTGCGCGAGAAGCTGATGACCGAGCTGCTGGCCGCGTATAACGAGAAAGAAGAGCAGGCGAGTGCCGAAGCACTGCGCACCTTCGAGAAGCAAATTGTCCTGCGCGTGCTGGACGACCTGTGGAAAGACCACCTGTCGACCATGGACCACTTGCGCCACGGTATCCATTTGCGTGGCTACGCCCAGAAGAACCCGAAGCAGGAGTACAAGCGCGAGTCGTTCACGTTGTTCTCCGAGCTGCTGGATTCGATCAAGCGCGACTCGATTCGCGTGCTGTCCCACGTTCAGGTGCGTCGCGAAGACCCGATCGAGGAAGAAGCACGCCTGCGTCAGGAAGCCGAGGCACTGGCTGCGCGCATGCAGTTCCAGCATGACGAAGCGCCTGGCCTGGACGCGCCTGAGGTGTTGGGCGAAGAGGTCGATGTGGCCCTGGCTCAAACCCCGGTACGCAATGATCAGAAGCTGGGCCGCAATGAGCTGTGCTACTGCGGTTCGGGCAAGAAATTCAAACACTGCCACGGCCAGATCGAATAAGATTTTCGCCTGACGCTGCAACATCCTGCGCCGCGACCGGCATCAGCCGTCGCGGCGTTTTGCCATTAATTCCCGTCGACAGTGACGGCATACACATCCTCTCTCTCAAGGAGCGCATACATGGCTGTTGGTCTTGGTCCTTTGCCCACATTGCACCCGGTCGCCGGTTTTGAACTCGGTATCGCTTCGGCCGGTATCAAGCGTCCGGGGCGCAAGGATGTGGTGGTGATGCGCTGTGCCGAAGGCTCGACCGTCGCCGGTGTGTTCACCCTCAACGCCTTTTGCGCTGCGCCGGTGATCCTGGCCAAGCAACGTGTGGCCGGGTCGATTCGTTACCTGCTGACCAACACCGGTAATGCCAACGCAGGCACCGGCGAGCCTGGCCTGGTCGCCGCCGCGCGCACCTGCGCCAAGCTGGCTCAGTTGACCGGCGTAGACGCCAGCCAGGTGCTGCCCTATTCCACCGGCGTGATCGGTGAGCCACTGCCGGTTGAGAAAATCGAAGGCGCCCTGCAAGCCGCGCTGGATGACCTGTCTGTGGATAACTGGGCGGCTGCGGCCACCGGTATCATGACCACCGACACCTTGCCCAAGGGCGCGAGCCGTCAGTTCGTGCACGATGGCGTCACCGTCACCGTGACCGGTATCAGCAAGGGCGCCGGCATGATCCGCCCGAACATGGCCACCATGCTCGGTTATATCGCCACTGACGCCAAAGTCTCCCGCGATGTGCTGCAGCGCCTGATGCTGGACGGCGCCAACAAATCGTTCAACCGCATTACCATCGACGGTGACACCTCCACCAACGACTGCTGCATGCTGATCGCCACCGGCCAGGCCAACCTGCCGGAAATCACCTCCACCGAAGGCCCGCTGTTTGCAGCGTTGAAGCAGGCGGTATTCGAGGTGTGCATGGACGTGGCCCAGGCCATCGTGCGGGACGGCGAGGGCGCCACCAAGTTCGTCACCGTTGAAGTCAACGGCGGCGGCAACCATCAGGAATGCCTGGACGTGGGTTACACCGTGGCGCACTCGCCGCTGATCAAGACCGCCTTGTTCGCTTCCGACCCGAACTGGGGCCGTATCCTCGCAGCCGTTGGTCGCGCCGGTGTGCCTGACCTGGACGTGAGCAAGATCGACGTGTTCCTCGGCGACGTGTGCATTGCCAGCCGTGGTGCCCGCGCCGAAACCTACACCGAAGCCCAGGGCTCGGCAGTGATGCAGCAGGAAGAAATCACCATCCGCATCGAGCTGGGTCGCGGCGAGTGCAGCGAAACCATCTGGACCACGGACCTGTCCCACGAATACGTGAAGATCAACGCGGAATATCGCACCTGAAAGTAGGAGCGAGCTTGCTCGCGAAAAACTCAACGCCAACGCGTTATCCAGGATGTACGCGTTATCGTTGACGTTCTTCGCGAGCAAGCTCGCTCCTACAAGGGTTATAACGAGAGGAAGCAGTGGCGGTGAAACGAGTGCATGTAGCAGCAGCGGTGATCCGCGGTGTCGATGGCAGGATCCTGCTGGCACGCCGCGCCGATACTCAACATCAAGGCGGCCTCTGGGAATTTCCCGGCGGCAAGGTGGAGGCGGATGAGTCGGTCTCCACGGCCTTGTCCCGCGAATTGCAGGAAGAGCTGGGTATCCAGGTCACCACCGCGCGGCCGTTGATCCAGGTGCAACATGACTACCCGGACAAGCAGGTGCTGCTGGATGTCTGGGAGGTCTCGGCCTTCACCGGCGAACCCCACGGCGCTGAAGGGCAGCCGTTGGAATGGGTGACGCCACGGGACCTGGTCAACTATGCGTTCCCGGCGGCGAATACACCGATTGTCGCTGCTGCGCGCTTGCCCGCCGAGTACCTGATCACCCCTGGCGAGCTGGAAACCCCGACGCTGCTGCGTGGCATCCAGAAGGCTATCGCGGGTGGCATCAAGCTGGTTCAACTGCGCGCACCCAACGGCTACGACCCCAAATACCGTGACCTGGCAGTGGATGCGGTGGGCCTGTGTGCCGGCAAGGCGCAATTGATGATCAAGGGGCCGTTCGAATGGCTGGGGGATTTCCCCGCAGCCGGCTGGCACATGACCTCGGCGCAATTGCGCAAATATGCGAGCAAGGGCCGTCCGCTGCCTAAGGATCGTTGGCTGGCGGCTTCTTGCCACAATGCTGAGGAGCTGGCGCTGGCGGAATTGATGGACGTGGATTTCGTCACGCTGTCACCGGTTCAGCCGACTCAAACCCATCCCGAGGCGCAGCCGTTGGGTTGGGAGCAGGCGGCCGAGCTGATCCGTGGATTCAGCAAGCCGGTGTTTCTACTGGGCGGAGTTGGGCCTGCGCAGCGTGAGCAGGCGTGGGCGGCTGGAGCGCAGGGTGTGGCGGGGATTCGGGCGTTTTGGCCCGAAGACTGATGCTGCTCTGACGGGCGCTATCGGGATGTAGGAGCGAGCTTGCTCGCGAAAAGCGTCAACGATAACGCGAGCTTTCTGAATGGGCGCGGCGCCTGTGAGTTTTTCGCGAGCAAGCTCGCTCCTACACCCCGATGAGGCCCTGTCGGTCGCCCGTGAAACATCAGTGTGGCTTGGCAGCCGCCTGCCACAACACCTCGGCCACCCCCTGGCGCCTGGCAATCACTCTGGCCGCCACGAACAGCAAGTCCGACAACCGATTGATATACGCCAACCCCACTCCCTCCAACGGTTCTACCGCATTCAAGTGCTGACAGCGACGTTCGGCACTGCGCGCCAGGCTGCGGCACACATGGGCCTGGGCGATCAGCGCTGAACCACCGGGCAGGATGAAATTCTCCAACGGCCCTACCTCTTCGTTCCAGCGATCGATTGCCGCTTCCAGCCGATCCACTTCCGCTGCCGTCAACGCTTTGTACACCGGCATCGCCAGCTCGCCGCCGAGGTCGAACAATCGATGCTGACAGGGCGTGAGCACTTCGATGACATCATTCAATTCGGGGTGCTTGCCGCTCTGTTCCTCCAGATTGGCCAACAGCAACCCCAACTGACTGTTCAGTGTATCCACCTCGCCGATGGCCTCGACCCTGGGGTGATCCTTGGGCACGCGGCGGCCGTCGCCGAGGCCGGTTTCGCCCTGGTCGCCGGTGCGGGTGTAGATCTTTGACAGGCGAAAGCCCATGGTCATTGCTCCAGTCGGGTGAGTTCAGCAGGGGATAATTGGCTGCCGGCCAGCGGCAGACGCAAGGTGAAACACGTGCCTTGGCCGAGGGTCGAGTGCACTTCCATCTGGCCCTTGTGGTTATTGGTAATGATGAAATATGACACCGACAACCCAAGCCCGGTGCCCTGGCCTATTTCCTTGGTGGTGAAGAACGGCTCGAAGGTGCGTTTGCGCACGTTTTCGCTCATGCCGATGCCATTGTCTTCCACCTGGATTTCGGCCCAGGGCGGGTTGAGGCGGGTGCGCAGGATGATGCGCCCCGGTTCGCTGTCGTCTTCACGCAGGTGAATCGCCTGGGCGGCATTTTTCAGCAGGTTGAGCAGCACTTGCTCCAGTTCGTTGGCCGTGCCCGGCACCGGGCCCAGTTGCGGATCGAACTGGCGGATGATTGCCTGGCCCTTGAAGTCAAAGCCGATGGCCAGGTCGAAATCGTTACCGGCGATCTCCACGGCCTGGTCGATCAGGGCCGGCAAGTCGCAGGGCGCCATTTGCCGGTTGCTGCGTCGGCTGAAACTGAGCATGTGCGTGACGATTTTCGCTGCACGCGCGCCCGCCTGCTGAATGCCGTCAAGTAATTGCGGGACTTCGCGCGCTTGCAGGTAACGGTTGACGGTTTCCAGTTCGATACCTGCCTGTTCGGCGTGTTCCAGGTTCCTGGGCAGGTCGGGTGACAGGCGCCGCCGGATGTTTTGCACGTTGTGCAGGATCGCGCCCAGCGGGTTGTTGATTTCATGGGCCATGCCGGCCGCCAGGCCGCCGACGGAGAGCATTTTTTCCGATTGCACCATCATTTCTTCCAGGGACAGGCGCTGGGTGATGTCGTCGATGCGGATCACCACGCCACGCCCGGCACCGCCCATCAGCGGGTAGAACGTCAGCGCGTAGTGCTTTGGCTCGTCGTCCTTGACCCAGGTGACCCGCTCGATCCGCTCCACCGTGTGCTGTTCCACCGTAGCCTTGATTTGCGGCAGGTACGGCTTGAGCGGTTGGAACGCGAGGAAAATCGGCTGATTGAGGGCTTCATCCAGGCGCGTGCCGGAAAGCGCAGTGGCTTCCTGATTCCACTGGGTGACGTAGAGCTGTTCGTCCAGGGCAATCAGCGCTGAAGGCATTGAGTCGATAATGCTGTTGAGGTAATTCTGAAAACCGGTGAGTTTTTTCTCGATTTTGCTGCGCACCTGGACTTCCAGTTCCAGCTTGCGGTTGGTATGGCGGGTTTCCTCGGCCAGGCCCTGGGCCTGGTCGTAGGCGGCCTGGGAATCATCCCGCGCACGTTTGAGCTGTTGTTCACGGGCCTCGATGCGCGACAGCATGGTGTTGAACGCTTCCGCCAGGCTGCCGATTTCGTCACGGTTGCCGGGGGCTGCGCGCAGGGCGTAGTTCTCTTCGCGCGTCACCTGGCGCGACAGTTCTTCAAGCTCATGGATGGGGCGGGTGATCAAGCGTTTGATCTGCCGGGCAATCACCAGCCACAGCAAGACGCTGAAAATCAGGATGCCCAGGCTCGCGGTCAGGGTGCCGGTATAGAACGCCACCGGTAGCTCACTGCTGGCCACCAGCAGCAAATGCCCCGAAGGCTGGCCGGGGCGGGGCAGGGTGATGATCTGGTTGCTGCGAAACTCGGTGAGGCGCCAGGCTTCGACATGCCGGTAATTGTCGGGCAGGTGCAGGCGGTCGCCGTGTTGCATCTGCGCCAGGCGATTGCCCTCGCCGTCGTACAGGGCGGCGGCGCGCAACGGTGAATAGCTGGTCAGTTCATTGAGCAGGGCGTCGGCCTTGTCCGGGGACTGAAGGGCCTCGGCGGCGAGTGCCGGGTTGGACACCAGTCGACCGATGGCCTGCAACGCCTGGGGCGCCATGCTTTCCTGGGAGATCCAGTAGGCGGCGCTGATAAAGGTCAGGTTGGCCACCAACAATACGGTGGTCAGCAGCACCAGCAGGGCGGCCAGCAATTTCTGCCCTACCGGTAAGTTTTCAAGACGCTGGCGCAGTGGCATCAGGTTTTTCGCAGGCAATAGATATAAGGCAGGGTAGCGCGTGCCTCAGTCGTGGGGCAATCGGCGTGCAACCAAGTGCTCGATCAAACGCGCCTGCACCTGCTGCAGATGCGGCAGCACTCGTTGATGACGAGCCGCCGCCTGGCAGGCGTAACCCAATAAGTAGCTGATTTCGGTACGCCGCGCGTTGGCCACGTCCTGGTACATGGACGAGTAGTTGGCCGCGGTGGCCTGGATCACCCGTTGCACTTCGCTGAGCAAATCCTGCGCAGCCGCAGGCTGGCCGCAGCACTCCAGCAGTTCGCTCAATTCGGCGCACAAGGTGGCGACTTCGCATTGATGGGCCTGGAGTCCCCCGTTGCGGCACTGGTAAAGCACGGTCAGCGGGTTGATCGCGCAATTGAGCGCCAGCTTGCGCCACAGGCGCGTGAGAATATCGGTGCTCCATTCATGGGCAATGGCGGCGGCCTGCAAGTCCTCCAGCCACAGCGGCGCGGTAGGGCGCGCCGCGTCCCCCAGCCAGGTGTAGCCGTGGCCGGCAAATACCACGCGCCACTCGCCATCGCGAAACGCGCCTTCGGTGCTGGAGGCAAAGATGCAACGCGCCTGCGGCACCTGCGCGGCCACGGCATCCTGGCTGCCGAGGCCGTTTTGCAGCAGGATCAGTTCCGCGTCGGGCGCCAGGCGATGTTGCAACTGTGCGACAGCGCTTTGGGCATCGTAGGCTTTGCACGCCACCAGCAGGCGGTGGATCGGTTCAGGGCTGTCGGGCGTTTCGCCGGTTACGCGGTAGGTGTGCGCAATGCCTTGTTCAACCAGGGTCAGGCCCGCGCCCGACGCATAGCTGGCCAGGCGCGCCTGATCGCGCAGGATCAACCGAACCGGCACGCCCGCCCGCGCCAGACGCGTGGCCCAGAGGGTGCCCAGGCTACCGGCGCCGAGAATATGCCAGGTGGTCGCCATCAGTGTGTGCTCCTTGGGGTCGCCAGCGGTGAACGCGGCGAAAGAACCGCTATAATGCCCCGGCATTTTAGCTCGGGCGCGCTCCATCTCTACTGAGCCCGCCCCTTATATTGGAGAAATGACATGCCTTCGTTCGACGTGGTATCCGAACTGGACAAACACGAAGTCACCAACGCCGTCGAAAACGCCGTCAAGGAACTGGACCGTCGCTATGACTTGAAAGGCAAGGGCAGCTTCGAATTCAAGGAAAAGGAACTGACCGTCAACCTGACCGCTGAAGCCGATTTCCAGCTGGAAGCGATGATCGAAATCCTCAAGCTGGCCCTGGTCAAGCGCAAGATCGATGTGCAGTGCCTTGAAGTCAAGGACGCCTATGCTTCCGGCAAGCTGATGAAGCAGGAAGCCGTGCTCAAGGAAGGCATCGACAAGGAGCTGGCGAAGAAGATCGTCGCGCACATCAAGGATGCCAAGCTCAAAGTCCAGGCGGCCATCCAGGGCGAACAGGTGCGTGTCACCGGCAAGAAGCGCGACGACCTGCAAGAGGCCATCGCGGCCCTGCGCGCCAAGACGTTCGACATGCCGCTGCAATTCAATAACTTCCGCGACTGATGGCCATTTGTGGAACCTGTGGCCGTTTTTGACGTCCCACGGCCCAGAATCGGCGCCTACAATTGAGCCCTACGGGGCTCAATTGCGTTTTCAGGCAGTCAATCAAGCCGCATATCCGCTAAGACAGGAGAAGCTACATGGATTTAAACGCAGAAGTGGATCACTTGATCAAAACCTCGCAGTCCTGGATCCCGATGATCATGGAATACGGCAGCCGGGTGCTGCTGGCCGTTATCACCCTGGCCATCGGTTGGTGGCTGATCAACGTGTTTACCCACCGCGTAGGGCGCCTGCTGGCGCTGCGTAACGCCGACCTGGCGCTGCAGCACTTCATCACCAGCCTTGCGAACATTGCGCTGAAAGTCATGCTGATCGTCAGCGTGGCGTCGATGATCGGCGTGGCAACCACCTCGTTCGTCGCCGCCATCGGTGCGGCTACCCTGGCTATCGGCCTGGCACTGCAAGGCAGCCTGGCCAACTTCGCCGGCGGCGTGCTGATCCTGCTGTTCCGTCCGTTCCGTATCGGTGACTGGATCGAAGCCCAGGGCACCTCGGGCACCGTCGACAGTATCCAGATTTTCCACACGGTGCTGCGTACCGGCGACAACAAGACCGTGATCGTGCCGAACGGCATCCTGTCCAACGGCATCATCACCAACACCAACCGCCAGCCGACCCGCAAGGTCGTGTTCGATGTGGGCGTGGACTACGAGGCTGACCTGCAGAAAGCCCGTGAAGTGTTGCTGGAACTGGCCAAGGACCCGCGCGTGCTGGCCGACCCTGCGCCCGTCGCAGTGGTATCGACCCTGGGCGACAGTTCCATCACCGTTTCCCTGCGCTGCTGGACCAACACTGCGGATTATTGGGATGTTGTATTTATGCTCAATGAACTGGCGCGCGACCGCTTGAAAGCGGCGGACATTGATATTCCGTTCCCGCAGCGCGTTATTCGCGTGATGCAGGAAGCCCCGGTGAAGTGATAAAGCCGTGTTGCGTTTAAGTTGGCCGAAAGGTCAGCTTAAACGCGACGGTTATATGTCATGGGCGAATATAGTTACTTAGCTTGCTAGTTACTTTTCCGTTGACATATAACTGCAATAAAAAAGCCGCTCCCTTGCAAACAGGGGAGCGGCTTTTTATTCAAGGTCGAAACCTTAAGTCATCGTTGTAAGGGCTTTCGCGATTACAGGATGTTCAGCGGGTAGTTCGCGATCAGACGCAGTTCGTCGATCGAAGGCGAACCGTAGTAAACGCCATCACCGGAACGATAGGTCGCTTGACGCAGACGCAGGCTGAGGTTTTTAGCCGGGCCGCTCTGGATCACGTACTTGGCTTCGATGTCACGTTCCCACTCTTTACCGTTGCTGGTGGTGGCCGTGTTGGCGCCGCTACCGGTAACGTAACGGGTCATGAAGCTCAGGCCGGGAATGCCGAAGGTCGCCATGTTGATGTCGTAACGCGCCTGGTAGGACTTCTCGCCTTCGGCGTTGAAGTCGGAACGGGCGATGGAGTTGGCCAGGAACACGGTGCCGCCGCCATCTACGCCATAGCCGTAGTCGCCGTCGCCGGAAACCTTCTGCGCAGCCAGGGTAAAGGTGTGAGCGCCGATGGTGTACGCGCCCTGCAGGCTGAATGCGCGGTTGTCGAGCTTGGTCACGCCATCTTTCGCCGCGCGCTGCAGGCCGGCGCCTTCGCTCTTGGTGTCGTAGATGTTGAAGTCCAGCGCGAACGACTGGTCATCGCTCAGGGCGTGGGTCCAGTTCAGGTTGCTGTAGTACTTGCGGAAGTAATCTTCGGTTTTCGCGTAGTACAGGCTGCCGGTGACTTCAGGCGTGAAGGCATAGACACCGCCGACAAAGTCGGTCTTGGTCAGGCCCAGGCTGTCATGGAAGGTCTGGTTCTGCGCGACGCTGGAAGTGAAGTGACCGCCTTCGAGCTTCAGGCCCTTGATTTCGTTGCTGGTGATCGAAATGCCTTGTGGCAGCTCGGGCAGCAGACGGCTGTCATCGGAAGCGAATACAGGGGCTGTGGTGTACTGGTCACCGATTTTCAGCACGGTATTGGAGATGCGGAACTTAACGGCGGCGCCGCCTTTGGAGTAATCGTCCTGCGAGCGACCGTCGGAACCGGTAGGGAACAGGCCGGTGCCGGCGCGGCCCTTGCCGCTGTCGAGCTTGAGGCCCATCAGGCCGATCACGTCGACACCGACACCAACGGTGCCCTGGGTGAAGCCCGATTCGTACAACGCGTTGAAGCCCAGGCCGGTTTCTTCGGCACGGCTTTTGGAGCCGGGGCCCGACGGGTTGTTACGGAAGTCGCGGCTGAAGTACAGAGCGCGAGTATTGATGCTGAACGTGCTGTCTTCAACAAAGCCCTTGGAATCGTCCTGGGCGGACGCCATTGCGAACTGCGAGGTGCCTGCTGAAACAGCCAGGGCGATCATGCTCCACTTCATCACGCGCATCGTGATTTGCTCCTTTGGTTTTAGGAAGAGTACTGCCGTCCCACCTGTATTTTTATCTGGGCGGCTCTTTCTTTATTGTGTCGGCGCAAAGTTATCTCACGCCGGCGCTATTGACGATACTTACTCAACTATCCTTTCAGCTTCTTTACGAGGCTGTCGTAAATTGCTAGCTCCGTGTCGCAAATCACAGCCCGGTTATCACCCGGCTGACAACTTCAATGTTCTCTTCAAACGGTTTAAAAGTTTGAAACCCGTCCCTGGTACACATTGAAACGCTACTGTTTCCTATCGCGAAACCCCGGCATCCCTCCAGGTGTCGTTGCCGACGATAATGAGGTGAATGCAACAAGCGTGCACAAAGCGCTGATCGAATGTCATTTTTTCGTGAAAAACGTTACGGGAATGTAAAAACCGCATAAACACGGGCTTTTTAAGCCATTTGGTTCTCACTTGGCAGGCAGGGGTTACCCCTTTTCTGTGATCCACCCAACCAGCGCCTGGGCAAAACGTTACCGATTGACCCTCCATGTGGGTAGGCGCCGGACCTCTTTGAGGCACGGCTGGGTCATTTTGGTGCATCCCTTCGAGGCCCGAGGTAGGGTGGTTCAAACCTCCCGTTGCCTCGAAAGGGTGCGTGGATGCGATCCGTCTGCCTCAAGGCTTCCTGCGCATTCACCGTGAAGCCGTGAGCATTCGGCGTTATGCTGGGCACCTGAAATTGACCTGCCGAACGGAGTGCCCACGTGTTCGCTTTAGATCAACGCCTGCAACAAGACACTCTGGCCATTGGGGACTTCCCGCTCTGTCGCCTGCTGCTGTCCAATGACGCGAACTACCCCTGGTTCATCCTGGTGCCGCGTATCAACGGTATCAGCGAAGTGTTTCAGCTGGATGTCGCCGATCAACAGAGGTTGTGGCAGGAAACGACGGCCCTCGCCCAACTGCTGAACGAAGGCCTGTGCGCCGACAAGATGAACATCGGCGCGCTGGGCAATGTCGTCAGCCAATTGCATGTGCATGTCATCGTGCGCAAGCGCGATGACGCAGCCTGGCCGGCGCCGGTGTGGGGCAGGCATCCGGCCGTTCCCTACAACCCGGAGCAGGTGGCGGCGATCCGCAGCCGACTGCGTGAATTGCTGCCTGCCGACTTCATTTTTACCCAGGACTGAACCATGGACCTGCAAAATCGCGTCACCGACCTGGAAAGCCGCCTGGCTTTCCAGGACGACACCATCGAAACCCTCAATGACATTCTGGTCGCCCAGCAGCACGCCGTGGAGCGCCTGCAATTGCAGATGAACGCATTGCTCAAGCGCCAGGAAGAGATGGGCGGCCAGTTCGAAACCTCGGAAGAAGAAGCACCGCCGCCGCACTATTGAATGAGCGCGCAATAAAAAACCGCGATCCGGGCAACGCCGGATCGCGGTTTTTTTTGCAGCGCCGTCTGGAATCAGCGACGCGGCAGGGCAGCGATTACATCTTCAGCTTGCAGGCCTTTGTCGCGGTTCATCACCGAGAACTCCACGCGCTGGCCTTCGACCAGGACGCGGTGGCCTTCACCGCGGATAGCCCGGAAGTGGACGAAGATATCGTCGCCCGAGTCGCGCGAAATGAAGCCGAAGCCTTTGGAGGTGTTGAACCACTTGACGGTCCCGGTATCCCGGTTGGTCATGTCGTAGTTTTGCGACGCGGCCGCTGGGGACGAACGGTAGAAGCTGATGGCCAGGTGAAGAACGATGGCGACCACAGCAATCACCAGGCTGAGCAGGATGGCCGGGTGGCCGCCCACTTCAGGCATGGGTGCCAGCAGGGTGAGGGTTTGAACGACAACGGTCAGTACCAGCAGCGCGCTGACCAGGTTTTGCAGTTGATGACGCGTGCCTTTGTTCCAGTAAGGGATTACCGGTGCCAGTGTCAGGTTGAGAAGGCCGAACAAGGCCAGGTATAGAGCGTCGTGTTGTTGCAGGTAGGGCAGGCTTTCAGGCTGCAGGCTCGGGATAAAGGACAGCAGCAAAGCCGCAACGCCCGTCAGCAGGTGGACGATTTTCAACATTTTGATTAACTCACGTTAAGACGGATCACAAGGAAGAGCTGACTGGCACGGTTCGCTTCTGAACAATGGGAGGCGTTGAGCACGTGCGCGGGTATCAGCCTATGTGACGTGCCGCAGAAATGAACGGCAGCCACACGGCGCCTATTTAACAGCAAAGGCTGTGCCTACTCAAATCAAGCGTTTCGGGGTATTGCAATCGCGGTGGCATTTTTGCGCCGAAGGCTTGTCCTAGACGGGTGCAGGTAATTTGAGCGGCCTCTCGAGCGTTTTTCCTACAGGACACAGGCTCGCCGGCCGCTGCCTCGCAAGCGATGCGGGGCGATTTGCCGCACATCGCCTGGACGTGCCGGGCTGCACGTGAGCGACACTCTTGCTAGAGTGGTCCTGCACCTGATCAATGAATGCTCATCAATTGAAGGGGAAAAACATGGCAATCGATATTGGTATCAGTGAAGAAGACCGTAAATCCATCGTCGACGGACTTTCGCGGCTGCTGTCCGATACCTATGTACTGTATCTGAAGACCCACAACTTCCATTGGAACGTCACGGGCCCCATGTTTCGTACGCTGCACCTGATGTTCGAGGAGCAGTACAACGAACTGGCGCTGGCGGTGGATTCCATCGCCGAGCGTATTCGTGCCCTGGGCTTCCCGGCGCCGGGCGCCTACTCGATCTACGCCCGTCTGTCTTCGATCAAGGAAGAAGAGGGTGTGCCGAGCGCCGAAGAGATGATCAAGCAACTGGTGGCCGGCCAAGAGGCCGTCACTCGCACCGCGCGGGGCATTTTCCCGTTGCTCGACAAGGTCAGCGATGAGCCGACGGCTGACCTGCTGACCCAGCGTATGCAAGTGCACGAAAAAACCGCCTGGATGCTGCGCTCGCTGCTCGAAAACCAGTAACCGTCAAGCTTGGGTGGCGTCTTCATGCCGCCACCCACTTGTTTCCCTGTGTTTCCTGGCGTTGTCCTACGACGCCCAACTCCCGCGTCTTCTGGCTGCCCATCGCTTCCTGCGGTTTTATAGGCCTACCGTCCAATGGGACAAACCCATGGACCGATGTTTGGCAAGGGAGTGTCAGGTGTATGTCGTGTGGATTGGGTAAGGGCGTGGAAACCGCAGGTTTTCACAAGATAAAGGTCGACCCTTTCGCGAAAGGGTTCGACATGGGGCTCGCCAAACCCTTATCGCGGTCGGTGCGCCTCAACGGGTTTTCCACGTGCCTGCGGCTTGAACAGATCTATTGGAACATTCTGACGGAAATAGCCAGGATCAATACCTGCTCGGTCAGTGCGTTGTTGTCCTATGTCGACCGCGAAGTGCATCTGCGTTATGGCGGCGTGAAGAACTTCAGCGGGCTGGTGCGGGTGGTGTGCGTCGTTCACCTGTTGAAAGATCGCGTTGGCACCTGCGGGTCAGTCTGACTGGAGGGCGCCAGGCCCCGGCCCATGCTTGCGGCGGGCCGGGCCTCGGGCAGAAAGCCGGCTGCGCTGCCTCGATTTACCAGATATAATCCCGCGCTTTGCTGCGCATGCCGGGTTATATGCACGACGGCAGGGCGTGGCGCCGTTACGATCTGATCGCCGAGACATCTCCATGCCCATGTACGACTATCAATGTGCTTCCTGTGGTCATCAGTTGGAAGCCATTCAGAAGATCAGCGCCGCGCCGTTGGTCGATTGCCCAGCCTGCCAGGCACCTGAGTTGAAAAAGATGTTGTCCATGCCGGGCTTCCGCCTGAGCGGCAGCGGCTGGTACGAGACCGATTTCAAGACCGGCGCCAAGAAGAACCTGGCGGGCGGCGACAAAGCAGACTGAGTTGAACTCTACGCGCAGGCTCCTGCATTATCCGTCCCCTGCTTTAATGTACGGTGACGCGGCAGGCCTGCCACCGAATTTCGAATTACGAGAAGTGAAACCACTACCATGATGCGCAGCCACTATTGCGGCCAACTGAACGAGACCCTGGAAGGTCAGGAAATCACCCTTTGCGGATGGGTTCACCGTCGCCGCGACCACGGCGGGGTGATCTTCCTCGATATCCGTGATCGTGATGGTCTGGCCCAGGTGGTGTTCGACCCGGATCGCGCCGAGAGCTTCGCTGCCGCCGACCGCGTGCGCAGCGAATACGTCGTGAAAATCACCGGCAAGGTGCGTCTGCGCCCGGCCGGTGCGGTGAACAAGAACATGGCGTCCGGCGGCATTGAAGTGCTGGGCTATGAGCTGCAAGTGCTGAACGAGTCGGAAACCCCGCCGTTCCCGCTCAACGAATATTCCGACGTTGGCGAGGAAACTCGCCTGCGCTATCGCTTCCTGGACCTGCGTCGCCCGGAAATGGCCGAGAAGCTGCGTCTGCGCTCGCGCATGACCACCAGCATCCGCCGCTTCCTCGACGAGAACGGCTTCCTTGATGTTGAGACGCCGATCCTCACCCGCGCCACTCCGGAAGGCGCGCGTGACTACCTGGTGCCTAGCCGTACCCACCCAGGCAGCTTCTTCGCCTTGCCGCAATCGCCGCAACTGTTCAAGCAGCTGCTGATGGTGGCCGGCTTCGACCGTTACTACCAGATCGCCAAGTGCTTCCGCGACGAAGACCTGCGCGCTGACCGCCAGCCGGAATTCACCCAGATCGACATAGAGACCAGCTTCCTCGATGAAAAAGAGATCATGGGCCTCACCGAACAAATGATCCGCAACCTGTTCAAGGAAGTGCTGGACCTGGAGTTCGGCGACTTCCCGCACATGACCTTCGAAGAAGCCATGCGCCGCTACGGTTCCGACAAGCCGGACCTGCGTAACCCGCTGGAACTGGTGGACGTGGCCGACCAGTTGAAAGAAGTCGACTTCAAGGTGTTCAGCGGCCCGGCCAACGACCCGAAATGCCGCATCGCTGCCCTGCGCGTGCCGGGCGGTGCGAGCATGCCGCGCAAGCAGATCGACGACTACACCAAGTTCGTCGGCATCTACGGTGCCAAGGGCCTGGCTTACATCAAGGTCAACGAGCGCGCCAATGGCGTTGATGGTCTGCAATCGCCGATCGTTAAAAACATCCCGCTGGACAACCTGAACGAAATCCTCGATCGCGTTGGTGCAGTCGATGGCGACATCGTGTTCTTCGGTGCCGACAAGGCCAAGATCGTCAGCGAGGCCCTGGGCGCGCTGCGCATCAAGCTCGGCCACGACCTGAACCTGCTGACCTGCGAATGGGCGCCGATGTGGGTTGTCGACTTCCCGATGTTCGAAGAAAACGACGACGGCAGCTTCAGCGCCTTGCACCACCCGTTCACCGCGCCGAAGTGCTCCCCGGCCGAGCTGGAAGCCAACCCGGCCGGCGCGCTGTCCCGTGCCTACGACATGGTGCTCAACGGCACCGAGCTGGGTGGCGGTTCGATCCGTATCCACCGCAAGGAGATGCAACAAGCGGTATTCCGCCTGCTGGGCATCAACGAAGCGGAACAGGAAGAGAAGTTCGGCTTCCTGCTCGACGCGCTGAAATACGGCGCGCCGCCGCACGGTGGTTTGGCGTTCGGCCTGGACCGTCTGGTGATGCTGATGACCGGCGCCCAGTCGATCCGTGAAGTGATTGCGTTCCCGAAAACCCAGAGTGCCGCGGACGTCATGACCCAGGCCCCGGGTGTGGTGGATGCCAAGGCACTGCGCGAACTGCACATCCGTCTGCGCGAGACGCCGAAGGCTGAGTAAGGCTGCTGCGTGAAAGCGCGATAAGGTTGTAAGCAGTCAAAAAGGCGCATCTTCGGATGCGCCTTTGCGTTTAAAAGAGGGAAATCTCGCCGGCGGCGGGATTGATAGGTTTCTAGAGAATTTCGGAGTTGTGTTATGGCTGGCCATTCCAAGTGGGCGAACATCAAGCACCGCAAAGAGCGTCAGGATGCCAAGAAAGGCAAGATTTTCACCAAGTGGATTCGCGAACTGACCGTCGCCGCCCGCCAGGGTGGCGGTGACCCGGGCTCCAACCCGCGCCTGCGCCTGGCGCTGGACAAGGCGCTCGGCGCCAACATGAGCCGCGACATCATCGACCGCGCCGTGGCCCGTGGTGCCGGTGCGGCCGATACCGACGACATGGTCGAGTTGACCTACGAAGGCTACGGCCCGGGCGGCGTGGCGGTGATGGTCGAATGCATGACCGACAACCGCAACCGTACCGCCGCAGCGGTGCGCCACGCGTTCAGCAAGTGCGGCGGCAACCTGGGGACCGACGGTTCGGTGGCCTACCTGTTCGAGCGCAAGGGGCAGATTACTTTTGCACCGGGCACGGATGAGGACGCGCTGATGGAAGCCGCGATGGAGGCGGACGCCGACGACGTGGTCACCAACGAAGATGGCTCCATTGACGTGTTCACCTCATTCGCCAGCTTCTACTCAGTGCGCAATACCCTGGAAGCCGCAGGCTTCAAGGGCACCGACGCGGAAATCGTGATGCTGCCGACCACCAGCGCCGAACTCGACCTGGACGGTGCGCAGAAGGTGTTGAAGCTGCTGGACATGCTCGAAGACCTGGATGATGTGCAGAATGTGTACTCCAACGCCGACATCCCCGAGTCCGTGGCTGAACAGCTAGTCTAAAAAGCGATGAGGTCAAAATGTGGGAGGGGGCTTGCCCCCGATGGCGGTGTGTCAGTTATTTATAAATCGACTGAACCACCGCCATCGGGGGCAAGCCCCCTCCCACATTGAAACTACGGTGTGTCAGAAAATGTACTTATTTAACCCGCAGGCGTTATGACTTTAATCCTAGGTATCGACCCCGGTTCGCGCATCACCGGTTTTGGCGTGGTGCAACAGACCCCGCGCGGCTGCGTGTATGTCGCCTCAGGCTGCATCCGCACGGGCGCAGGCGAACTGGCCGAACGCCTGCAGATCGTCTATCGCGGCGTGCGGGAGGTCATCCAGACTTACGGCCCGGTAACCATGGGCATCGAAAAAGTCTTTATGGCCAAGAATGCCGATTCGGCGCTCAAGCTCGGCCAGGCGCGTGGCGCGGCCATCGTGGCGGGGGCCGAGGAGGGCATGGAGATCGCCGAATACACCGCGACCCAGGTCAAGCAGGCCGTCGTGGGTACGGGTGGGGCCAATAAAGAGCAGGTGCAGATAATGGTCATGCACATGCTCAAACTCACCTCAAAACCCCAGATCGACGCCTCCGACGCCCTGGCCATCGCCATTTGCCACGCCCACACCCGCTCCAGCCTGCTGCCCCATGGCCTGGGTGCGGCACGCAGCCGTGGCGGACGCCTGCGTCTCTGATAGCATCAGCGCAATCGTTATTTCTGGTCAGGCCTGCTCTGACCCCCAAGCTTTAAGGATCTGAACCGTGATTGGACGCTTGCGCGGCACCCTGGCTGAGAAACAGCCGCCGCACCTGATTCTGGATGTGAATGGATTGGGTTATGAGCTTGAAGTGCCCATGACCACCTTGTACCGCTTGCCGTCGGTCGGCGAGCCGATAACCTTGCACACGCATTTAGTGGTGCGCGAAGACGCGCAACTGCTCTATGGTTTCATCGGCAAGCGCGACCGCGATTTCTTCCGCGAGCTGATTCGGCTCAATGGCGTCGGGCCCAAATTGGCTCTGGCATTGATGTCGAGCCTGGAAGTGGATGAACTGGTACGCGCCGTTTCAGCCCAGGACACCTCGGCCTTGACCAAGGTGCCGGGTGTGGGCAAGAAAACCGCCGAGCGTTTGCTGGTGGAACTCAAGGACCGTTTCAAGGCCTGGGAAGTGGTGCCGAGCATGTTCGCCCTGGTCCCGAACCAGCCGGATATGCCGGCAGGCCAGGTCGCCAGTGCCGAAAGCGATGCGGTCAGTGCGTTGATCTCCCTGGGCTACAAGCCGCAGGAGGCCAGCAAGGCCGTATCGGCCATCAAGGACAAGAACCTGAGCAGTGAAGACATGATCCGCCGAGCCCTGAAGGGAATGATTTAAGTGATAGAAGCTGATCGTCTGATCGCGGCTACCGGCCCGCGCGACCGTGAAGAAGTCCAGGACCGCGCCATCCGCCCCCTGAGCCTGGCCGACTATATCGGCCAGCCCACCGTGCGCGAGCAAATGGAGCTGTTCATCCAGGCCGCACGCGGGCGCAGTGAGTCGCTGGACCACACGCTGATCTTCGGCCCGCCGGGCCTGGGCAAGACCACCCTGGCCAACATTATTGCCCAGGAAATGGGCGTGTCGATCAAGTCCACGTCCGGCCCGGTGCTGGAGCGCCCCGGCGACCTGGCCGCGTTGCTGACCAATCTGGAACCCCACGACGTCCTGTTTATCGACGAGATCCACCGGTTGTCGCCGATTGTCGAAGAAGTGCTGTACCCGGCGATGGAGGACTTCCAGCTCGACATCATGATCGGCGAAGGCCCGGCGGCCCGTTCGATCAAGCTTGACCTGCCGCCGTTCACGCTGGTGGGGGCCACGACCCGCGCGGGCATGTTGACCAACCCGCTGCGAGACCGTTTCGGCATTGTTCAACGTCTGGAGTTCTATAGCACGGCAGACCTTGCGACCATCGTCAGCCGTTCGGCGAACATCCTCGGCTTGCCGCTGGACCCGGAAGGCGCGTTCGAAATCGCCCGGCGTGCCCGCGGTACACCTCGGATCGCCAACCGCTTGCTGCGCCGCGTGCGCGATTTTGCCGAGGTACGCGCCAAGGGGCATATCACCAAGGCGGTCGCGGACCTGGCCTTGAACCTGCTGGATGTGGACGAACATGGCTTCGATCACCAGGATCGGCGTCTGCTCCTGACCATGATCGAGAAGTTCGACGGCGGCCCGGTGGGTGTGGACAGCCTTGCGGCTGCAATCAGTGAAGAGCGTCACACCATTGAAGATGTACTGGAGCCCTACCTGATCCAGCAGGGCTATATCATGCGCACGCCGCGGGGCAGGGTGGTGACGCGTCATGCCTATCTGCACTTTGGGCTAAACATTCCGTCACGATTGGGAGAGATGCCTGTGGTAGACGAATTCCTTGATGCGGTAGACGATTAAAAAACTGTAGGAGCGAGCTTGCTCGCGAAAAACGTCAACGATGACGCAGTGTGTCTGGTGATACGCGTCGCGCTCAGGTGCTTCGCGAGCAAGCTCGCTCCTGCAGGGTATTTGCCATGTGGGGTGATTTATCTGAAGTTTGTGCTGTCCCAGTGTCTGGCGTCGTCATTCAGGCGTTGGAAATATGTTCAGGTATTGAAAAAACAGTTGTCCAGCCGGATTGGCAACCTGAGGAGTAAGCACTAGAGTATGCGCGCGCAAAACGGGGATCAGTCGTTCGCACATCGCTGTCGCGTTTATTACGAGGACACTGATGCCGGCGGCATCGTTTATTACGTCAATTACCTGAAATTCATGGAACGGGCTCGAACCGAGCGGCTAAGGGAGCTGGGCTTTGCCCAATCCACGCTGGCCGGGGAGGACCTGTTATTCGTCGTGCATTCCAGCGAGGCGCGTTACCACGCACCGGCGCGACTGGACGATGAGTTGCTGGTCAGCGCTGAAGTCATCGAATTGAACCGTGCCAGCCTGCGATTCAAGCAGCAGGTCAGGCGGGCTACGGATGCAACGCTGCTCTGTGAGGGGCAGTTCCTGGTGGCATGTGTACGCACCAACAGTTTGAAACCTCGGGCCATTCCCGAAACTCTACGTGCGGCCTTTGCTGCCGTGAGCGGCGCGGGTAAACAATCAAAGCAGGAGATTTAGCGTGGAACCTACCGTCGTCGACCATTCCTCGATGTGGAGCCTGGTCAGTAATGCCAGTATCGTGGTGCAACTGGTCATGCTGACCCTGGTAGCCGCATCGGTTACCTCTTGGGTCATGATTTTTCAGCGCAGCAACCTGCTGCGTGCTGGTCGACGCGCCCTGGAGAGCTTCGAGGAGCGCTTCTGGTCGGGTATCGACCTGTCCAAGCTGTATCGCCAGGCCGGCAGCAATCCGGACCCGGATTCGGGCGTCGAGCAAATCTTCCGCGCCGGCTTCAAGGAATTCTCGCGCCTGCGCCAGCAGCCGGGCGTTGACCCGGAAGCCGTGATGGAAGGCGTGGCCCGAGCCATGCGCGTGGCCATCTCCCGCGAAGAAGAGAAGCTGGAGCAAAGCCTGCCGTTCCTGGCGACCGTCGGCTCCGTCAGCCCGTACATCGGCCTGTTCGGTACCGTATGGGGCATCATGAACTCCTTCCGGGGTCTGGCCCAGGCGCAGCAGGCGACCCTGGCTACCGTAGCCCCGGGCATTGCCGAAGCCCTGATCGCCACCGCGATCGGCCTGTTCGCCGCTATCCCCGCAGTAATCGCCTACAACCGTTTTGCCGCCACCAGCGAAACCTTGATCGGCCGTTACTACACCTTCGCCGATGAATTCCAGGCGATCCTGCACCGTAAAGTGCACACCAGCGAAGAATAAGCAGGTAATTCCCAATGGCTTTAATCGCTCGAGCTCGCAAAAAGCGCAAGCCGGTCGCCGAGATGAACGTAGTGCCCTACATCGACGTGATGCTGGTGCTGCTGGTTATCTTCATGGTGACCGCGCCGATGCTCAACCAGGGCGTGAAGGTTGATCTGCCCAAGGTTTCCAGTGAAGCCTTGCCGCAGGACAACAACACTCAGGTCCTGACCATTTCGATCAAGGCTGACAAGACCTACTACTGGAACCTTGGCAGCGAAGTCGACACGCAGAAACAGCAGGACAAGGCCCTGACCTTGCCGGCGATGACCGATGCCGTGACCAAGATCATTCGTTCCGGCAACGAAGGCGGCAAGCACACCCAGGTGTTCATCCGCGGCGACAAGTCGGTCGACTACGGTTCCGTCATGGGCGCCATGGGCGGGCTGCAGAAGGCCGGCGTGGGTAACGTTGGCTTGATTACCGAGGCGCCCTGATGCAGCAACAGCGAGAGCCGTCCGCCTCGGAAAGCTTCTTCTGGCCTAGCGTCTGGGCAATTGCCCTGCACGTCCTGGTGTTCGGCATGCTGTTCGTCAGCTTTGCCATGACCCCGGACCTGCCGCCAGCCAAGCCGATCGTGCAGGCGACCCTGTATCAGCTGAAATCGAAAAGTCAGGCCACCACCCAGACCAATCAGAAGATTGCGGGTGAGGCCCAGAAGTCGGCTGCGCGCCAGACCGAAGTCGAGCAGATGGAACAGAAGAAGGTCGAGCAGGAAGCGGTGAAGGCTGCTGCGGAACAAAAGAAAGAAGAGGCGGCTCAAAAGGCCGAGGAATCGAAAAAGGCTGACGAAGCGAAGAAAGCTGACGAGGCGAAAAAGGCTGATGAAGCCAAGAAGTCCGAGAAAGCTGCCGAAGCCAAAAAGGCCGAAGAGAAACAATTGGCTGATATAGCCAAGAAGAAGTCCGAAGAAGAAGCCAAGAAAGCTGCCGAAGAAGAGGCCAAGAAAAAGGCCGCTGAGGAAGCCAAGAAGAAGATCGTCGAAGACGCGAAGAAGAAAGCCGCCGAAGACGCCAAGAAAAAAGCTGAAGCAGACGAGGCGAAGAAGAAAGTCGCCGACGACGCGAAGAAGAAAGCTGCCGCCGACGCCTCCAAGAAAAAGGCTCAGGAAGCAGCCCGTAAATCCGCCGAAGAGAAAAAGGCCCAGGCCCTGGCAGATTTGCTTTCCGACACGCCGCAGCGTCAGCAAGCCTTGGCCGATGAACGTGGCGATGAAGTCGCGGGCAGTTTTGACGACCTGATCCGGGCGCGGGCAGCGGAAGGCTGGACACGTCCACCTTCGGCACGTAAAGGCATGACAGTAGTGCTGCAGATCGGCATGTTGCCGGACGGTACGGTGACTTCGGTCAGCGTGGCCAAGTCCAGTGGTGACGGTTCGTTCGACAGTTCGGCGGTTGCCGCAGTCAAGAATATTGGCCGGTTGACCGAGATGCAGGGAATGAAACCAAGCGACTTCGCTCCCTATCGTTCATTCAAGATGACATTCACACCTGAGGATCTAGCCTTGTGAGAAACCTTCTTCGAGGAATGCTTGTCGTTATTTGCTGTATGGCAGGGATAGCGGCGGCGGATGAAAAGAACATCCTGGTTACCAGCGGCAGCGATCGGGCCACCCCGATCGCGGTAGTACCGTTCGGCTGGCAGGGCGGCAGCGTGCTGCCGGATGACATGGCCCAGATCGTCAGCGACGACCTGCGCAACTCCGGCTACTACGCACCGATTCCAAAAGGCAACATGATCAGCCAGCCCAACCAGGCCAGCGAAGTCGTGTTCCGTGACTGGAAAGCGGTGGGCGCGCAGTACCTGATGGTCGGCAACATCACGCCGGCCGGCGGTCGCCTGCAAATCACCTACACCTTGTTCAACGTGGCCACCGAGCAGCAGGTCCTGACCGGCAATGTCTCCGGCACCGCTGAACAACTGCGTGACATGGCCCACTACATTTCGGACCAGTCGTTTGAAAAACTCACCGGTATCAAGGGGGCGTTCTCCACGCGCCTGTTGTATGTGACCGCTGAGCGTTTCTCTGTCGACAACACCCGCTACACCCTGCAGCGTTCGGACTACGACGGTGCGCGTGCAGTGACCTTGTTGCAGTCCCGTGAGCCCATCCTGTCGCCGCGCTTCGCGCCGGACGGCAAGCGTATTGCCTACGTATCGTTCGAACAGAAGCGTCCACGTATCTTCGTCCAGCACATTGATACCGGCCGTCGCGAGCAGATCACCAACTTCGAAGGCCTCAACGGTGCACCGGCCTGGTCGCCGGATGGTTCGCGCCTGGCATTCGTGCTGTCCAAGGACGGCAACCCGGATATCTACGTGATGAACATGGCCTCGCGTCAGCTCTCGCGTGTGACCAGCGGCCCGGGTATCAACACCGAACCGTTCTGGGGTAAAGATGGTTCGACCATCTACTTCACCTCTGACCGTGGCGGCAAGCCTCAGGTCTACAAGGCAAATGTAAACGGCGGCGGCGCGGAACGTGTGACCTTTATCGGTAACTACAACGCCAATCCCAAGCTTTCGGCCGATGAAAAGACGTTGGTAATGATTCACCGTCAGGATGGTTTCACTAATTTCCGGGTTGCGGCCCAGGATTTGCAGCGCGGAACCGTGAAAATCCTTACAGATACCAACCTTGATGAGTCAGCCACTGTTGCGCCCAACGGCACCATGGTAATCTACGCCACCCGCCAGCAGGGCCGGGGAGTCTTGATGCTCGTGTCCATCAACGGACGCGTAAGGCTCCCGCTTCCTACCGCACAAGGCGAAGTCAGAGAACCATCCTGGTCCCCTTACCTGAACTGACGCGGCGCTACAAAAAGAAGTACTTAACACACTGGGGTTCATTAGGAGTTTCACGATGGAAATGCTGAAGTTTGGTAAGTTTGCTGCTCTGGCTCTGGCTCTGTCCGTAGCCGTTGGTTGCTCCTCTAAAGGCGGCGACAATGCCGGTGAAGGCGCAGCTGTTGATCCAAACGCTGGTTACGGCGCTAACACTGGTGCAGTCGACGGCTCCCTGAGCGAAGAAGCTGCTCTGCGCGCGATCACCACTTTCTACTTCGAATACGACAGTTCGGACCTGAAGCCAGAAGCCATGCGCGCTCTGGACGTTCACGCCAAGGACCTGAAAGCTAACGGCGCTCGCGTTGTTCTGGAAGGTAACACTGACGCCCGTGGTACTCGTGAGTACAACATGGCTCTGGGCGAGCGTCGTGCGAAAGCCGTTCAGCGCTACCTGGTACTGCAAGGTGTTGCTCCAGGCCAACTGGAACTGGTTTCCTACGGTAAAGAGCGTCCAGTTGCAACTGGCAACGACGAGCAGTCGTGGGCTCAGAACCGTCGCGTCGAACTGCGTAAGTAATTCGTCATGCGAACGTGCCGTCGTGCTCTGACTGTATTGGCTCTCAGCCTCGCACCGCTTGCGGTGTGGGCTGCGGTTCCTGTAACGGATAGCAACTCTGGCTATAACAATAGCGGCAGCAGTTATCCGCCAGCAGGTTATGGCACGAACGGCGCCTATGCTGGGGGCGCGGCTACGGCCGCGCCCTCGGCACAGGGCGAGCTGTTCAACCAGCTGCAACGCATGCAGGATCAATTGGCCCAGCAACAAGGCGCCATTGAAGTTCTGCAGAATCAAGTGAACCAACTCAAGCAAGAAGGCCTGGAGCGTTACCAGGATCTTGACCGACGTATTGGAGCCGGTGTTGCACCTGCCGCTACTCCTGATAATTCTTCTGCCGGTGGCGCGCCCAGTGCCGCTATCGGTGGTGCCGCTGCCGGTGGCGCAGCAGCGGGGGCCGCAGCGGCTGCCCCTGCCGCGAGCAGCGAACCGGGCGATCCGGCGAAGGAAAAACTGTATTACGATGCAGCCTTCGACCTGATCAAGGCCAAGGACTTCGATAAGGCCAGCCAGGCCTTTACCGCGTTCCTGCGCAAGTACCCGAACAGCCAGTATGCGGGCAATGCCCAGTACTGGTTGGGTGAGGTCAACCTGGCAAAAGGTGATTTGCAGGGGGCGGGCCAGGCGTTTGCCAAGGTCAGCCAGCTGTACCCAAAGCATGCCAAGGTGCCTGACTCGCTGTACAAGCTGGCTGACGTAGAACGCCGCCTGGGTCATACCGACAAGGTCAAAGGCATTCTGCAGCAGGTGGTTGCCCAGTATCCGGGCACCTCCGCCGCGCAGTTGGCCCAGCGGGATCTGCAACGCTTGTAGGCAATGCAGCCCGTTTAGAAGAAACCCGCGCCTGGCGCGGGTTTTTTCGTTAGAATCCACGCCCTTTTATGAAACACGCTTCCTGGGGTTGACGCGTTGGCGCAATCCCTTGAAGTGCCTGACGGAGGCGGACAGCCTGTTTAGCTGTTACGCCCGTGGCGACTATGCAAGACACATTACGTATTACCGAAGTTTTTTACTCGTTGCAGGGTGAAACGCGCACTGCCGGCCTGCCCACCGTATTCGTACGGCTCACCGGCTGCCCCTTGCGTTGCCAATACTGTGACAGCGCCTATGCCTTCAGCGGCGGCACCGTACGCACCCTGGATGACATCCTCGAGCAGGTTGCCGGTTACCGGCCGCGCTACGTCTGTGTAACGGGCGGCGAGCCGTTGGCGCAACCCAATGCCATCCCCTTGCTCAAGCAGTTGTGTGATGCCGGTTACGAGGTCTCCCTGGAAACCAGCGGCGCCTTGGATATCTCTGCGGTCGATCCGCGTGTCAGTCGGGTGGTCGACCTGAAAACCCCTGACTCCAAGGAAGCCCATCGCAATCGCTACGAGAACATGGACTTGCTGACGGCGAACGATCAGGTGAAGTTCGTCATTTGCTCTCGCGACGATTATGACTGGGCGACTTCCAAGCTGATCCAATACGGCCTTGAGCGTCGAGCGGGGGAGGTGCTGTTTTCCCCAAGTCATCACGACCTCAACGCACGCGATCTTGCGGACTGGGTAGTGGCGGATAACCTGCCGGTACGCCTGCAGTTGCAGTTGCACAAATACCTGTGGAATGACGAACCAGGTCGCTGAGACGGCTGTAGAAGGCCTTCAAACCGCGCCATTTTTAGCTTCAATGGGTTTTTTCTGATTTATTTCAAATAAGGTGTTGAATAATCCTTAGAAATCAGTATTATACGCGCCACCACACAGCGGGTCGTTAGCTCAGTTGGTAGAGCAGTTGGCTTTTAACCAATTGGTCGTAGGTTCGAATCCCACACGACCCACCATTTTTGGCGGTTTAGAAAATCCGGAAGGCCCACGCAAGTGAGGATTTCCGGGTTTTTTTTTGCCTGTCATTCCGCGTCACCCAATCGATACGCATTGCGCCGTGATCGATTCATCTCGCTGGTCAGCCGATACACCATCTTTTGTCTCGCCTCCCTGCCGATCCATCCAAGTTATTGCTCTTAAAATAGACAAGTTGAACAAATTCACCAATATTTTTATAGATATTGGTTGTTTGTGTATTTTTCTTCACGTTGTCGACTCAAATACGCAATTCATGCCAAGCTTTCTTTGTTTAGTATTGGATCCAATGTCGAGCGCGGTCAGCGAGGCCGCCCAGGCAACCGACGATCAGTTCTAAAAAGGAGAAGCCGCATGATGCTCAAGGACCCTTCCAGCAAATACCGCCATTTCACCACCGTCGATCTGCCGGACCGCCAATGGCCCAGTGTCGTGCAGGCTGCGGCGCCGACCTGGTGCAGTGTCGATATGCGTGATGGCAACCAGGCGCTGATCGAACCCATGAATGCCGAGCGCAAGCGCCGCTTCTTCGAGCTGCTGGTGAAGGTGGGTTTCAAGGAGATCGAGGTGGGGTTTCCCGCTGCATCCCAGACCGATTTCGATTACGTGCGTGAACTGATCGACAGTGGCGCGATTCCCGACGATGTGACTATCCAGGTGATGACGCAGGCGCGCAGTCATTTGATCGAGCGCACCTTTGAGGCCTTGAAGGGCGCACCGCGAGCGATCGTGCACGTGTACAACGCCACCGCGCCGGTGTTTCGCGAAGTGGTGTTCGGCGTCGACCGCGCCGGCTGCATCGACATCGCCACCCAGGCGACGCGTGAAATCAAGCGTCACATGGACAACAATCCAGATACGCAATGGACGTTCCAGTATTCTCCCGAAACTTTCTGCTTTACCGAGTTGGACTTCGCGCTGGAGGTTTGCGAGGCGGTGACGGATGCGTTTGGGCCGACGCCGTCGAACAAAATGATCCTGAATCTGCCGACCACCGTGGAAGTCTCTACGGCGAACGTCTTCGCCGATCAGATCGAGTGGTTTTGCCGACATTTCAGCCGGCGCGACAGTGTGGTCATCAGTGTTCACCCGCATAACGATCGCGGCACCGGGGTGGCGACGGCCGAGCAGGCTTGTCTGGCCGGGGCCGAGCGTGTCGAGGGCACCTTGTTCGGCAACGGTGAGCGCACCGGCAACGTGGATATCCTGACGCTGGCAATGAACCTCTACACCAGCGGCATCGACCCGCAACTGGATTTCTCCGACATCATTCATGTGCAGCGTGAGGTCGAGTTCTGCAACCAGCTGCCCACGCACCCGCGCCATCCCTACGCCGGGGAGCTGGTGTTCACGGCGTTCTCGGGCTCGCACCAGGACGCGATCAAAAAAGGTTTTGCGGCGCGCCAGGCCAATCCCGACGGACGCTGGGAAGTGCCGTACCTGCCGATCGACCCGGCCGACATGGGGCGCAGCTATGAGGCGGTGATTCGCGTCAACAGCCAGTCGGGCAAAGGCGGCGTGGCGTACCTGCTGGAACAGCATGGCATTGTCATGCCACGCCGTTTGCAGATGGAATTCAGCAGCCTGGTCCAGCAGGAAGCCGATGCTTCCGGCCAGGAAGTCAGCGGCGAGATGATCCTGGCCTGCTTTACCCGGCACTACCTGGATCAGGGCAACCCTTACACGTTGTTGCAGCCCAAGTTGGTCAGCGAAGGCAACGTGACGTATCTGGAGGGTACGCTGACCGGCGGCGCGAGAGACATCGAACTGAGCGGCGAAGGCAACGGCCCGCTGGCGGCGCTGGTGGACGCATTCGCTCAACGCGGCGTGCACTTCGACATCGCCGATTACCATGAGCATGCCACCCGTGACGGTGCCCAGGCCGAGGCGCTGGCCTACGTAGAGATCCGTGTGAACAACCAGCTGCTGTTTGGTGCCGCCCGCGACGGCAGTATCCTGCTGGCGTCCCTCAAGGCGGTGACGAGTGCGGTCAACCGCGCATCGCGTCTGGGCCTGCTCAGCGTGGTGAGTGCTGCGGTGCCTTCCTGAGATGAATGCGCATACCGCATTGGCGGCGCTCACCGGTAACTTTGGTCACGGTGACATCGTTGCCTCGCATCGACATGAAGAAGGCCAGTTGGTCTATGCCATCAACGGCGTGATGCTGGTATCGGTGGTCGGCACCACGTGGGTGGTGCCTTCCGGACACGCGTTGTGGGTGCCCTCGGGGCAGGAGCATCAGATCCGCATGACCGGCGAGGTGCGCATGCGCACGTTGCTGATCACCCCCGGCGCCCACCGTGCCTTGACCGAGGAGTGCCACGTCATCCGCGTATCGCCACTGCTGCGCGAGTTGATCATCGCTGCGTCCGAGGTGCCTGACAGTGAGTCGGCCGCGGTGCGTCATGTGCAGATTGTCGACCTGATTTTCTCCGAACTCGACCGGGCACAAAGGGTTTTGGCCCATGTACCGATCCCGGACGAGCCGCGGCTCAAGTCGCTGTGTGCCGACTTTATCGACAACCCCTCCCAGGAGTCGAAACTGGAGAGCTGGGCGGTGCAACTCAATATGAGTTCGCGCACCCTGGCTCGGCTGTTCCAGAAAGAGTTGGGCATGAGTTACGGCGAGTGGCGCAAGCGCACGCGGCTGCTGCTGAGCATGCAGCGCCTGGCCTGCGGCGTGTCCATTCTGGAAGTGGCGCTGGAGCATGGTTATCAAAGCCCGAGCGCTTTTACCGCGATGTTCAAACGCACCATGGGTTATACACCGAGCAACTGCCGTCTGGTCTGAGCCGCACCCGGCGTTCACACCCCTCCCACTGGACATGGCCCGCGGCTGCGCAGGGCCATGTTTGCGTCTGCGCGGCCGACGGTTGCTCAGGATTCAACGGTGGCACGCAGGTTGTCCCAATCGAAACGATGGTTGTCTGGAACTCGGGAGATGCGCGACGCGGTGCTCTCTTAATCTGCGTCTCTACTTAGCACTCTGGATTTCTGCGATGGGTTCGCCTTCTTTTTCCGCGCGGCACTGCCGTCTTTCGCTCCTGGGCGTGGCGGTTGTCTGGTTGACGGGGTGTTCCTCCTGGGTCGCCCATACGCCGGCGCAACCCCACCCGCAGCGCATCGATGCCTTGAGTCGCCTGCCGCAAGGCGTATCGGCCCAGGCGTTACCCGACCGTTGGTGGCAGTTGTACAACGACCCCAGACTCGATGCGCTGGTGCAGCAAGCGTTGGCGCACAACCGTGACCTGGCGGCGGCGCAGGCTAATGTGCAGGCGATGCTGGCCGGGATCATGCAGGCCGACGCCGAGCGCTGGCCGTCCACGCAGGCCTCGCTGGGCGCCGTTTACGGCAAGACGGCCGACGATCAGACCCTGGCCAAGGCCACCGACAGCCACGCGCCGTCGCAGTGGGCGTTCAACCCGGGCTTCGAGTTGGCTTACCAGGTGGATGTGTGGGGCCAGGTCCAGCGCAGTATCGAGCGGGCGCAGGTGCAGGCGGCGGCGGCCCAGGACGCCGAAGACCTGCTGCGTATCACGGTCGCTGCGCAAACCACCCGCGCCTACGTGAATGCCTGTGCCCTGGGCGCACGCGCCAAGGTGCAGCGCCATTCACTGGAAGTGGTCGGGCACAGCCTGGCACTGACCGATCGCCAGCGTCAGGCAGGCGTGGTCACGGATCTTGAATACAGCCGCATGCAGGCATTGCAGGGCGAAACCCTGGCCTTGCTGCCGATGCTGGAGGCGCGTCGCCAGGCCGCGTTGTATGAGCTGGCGATGCTGACTGGCGTGGCGGACCTGGAGCAAGGCTCAGGCGCGGCGACCTGCGAAGCGGTGCCGCAGCTCGCCGCCGCACTGCCGGTGGGGGACGGCTGGCAATTACTGGCGCGCCGCCCGGATATTCGCCAGGCCGAGCGGGCATTGCAGGCAGCCACGTTACAAGTGGATATCGTCCAGGCCGACCTGTATCCGAAGGTGACCTTTGGTGCGTCAGTGTCTTCCTCAGCCAGCAAACCCCATGAACTGGGCGACAGCAGCGCGGTGATGTTCGGCATCGGCCCGCTGATCACCTGGCAGTTCCCCAACTGGCGTGCCAATCGCGCACGGGTCAACCAGGCCCGGGCGCTCGAGCAGGTGCAGGTCGCGCAATTCGAGGCCAGCGTGCTCAACGCCCTCAAGGACGTGCGCCAGGCACTGGCGTTGTACGACGGCGAGCGCCAGCGCCACGCCGCCCTGAGCCAGGCGCTGGAGAGCAGTCAGCACGCCTACAGACTCGCGCAGTTCAATTACAACGCCGGCTCCATCGACTTTCTCGACGTGCTCGACAGCGAGCGTGAGCTGATCCGCCTGCAAGCCACGCGCGCCGACGCCGATGGCCAGTTGCTGCAGCGCCAGATCAGTCTGTTTCGCGCCCTGGGCGGCGGTTGGCAGTCCGCTTCCAGCCAGGCCCCGACCGCTGCGCTCACCCATGCTTCCGTCAATTCTTCCGGTACCCAGCCATGAATATCGCTGTTGATGAAAAAAACACTGTGCAGGATGAGCAGGAGCAGGTGGTCGAGCAACTCATGCACGACCGCAAGCAACGCCGCAAACGCAACCTGATCCTGCTCGGTGGTGCTGTTTTATTGATCGCGGCAGTGGCGTTCTGCGTGTATTGGATGACCATCGGGCGCTACCTGGAACAGACCGATGATGCCTACGTGCGCGCCGACTGGATTCCCATCAGTCCGCGGGTATCGGGCTACGTGGCCCAGGTGCTGGTCGAGGATGACCAGCCCGTCAAGGCCGGCGATGTGCTGGTGCGCATCGAGGACCGTGACTACCAGGCGAGGTTGGCCCAGGCCCGTGCGGAGTTGGCTGAAACGCAAGCCTCGATTGCCGCCCAGCAGGCCAACCTGCAAGTCACCGACAGCCTGATCGCGCAACAAAAGGCCGGTATTGCCCAGGCTGAGGCGCACACGCGCAGTGTGGGAGCGGAGTTGCGCCGCGCCGGTCTGGATCAGCGTCGCTATGAAGGCCTGGTCCGTGAGCATGCCGCCAGCGCCCAGCGCCTGGAAAGCGCAGCCGCCAGTTACACCCAGGCCAGCGCTGCGGTGGAAATTGCCCGGGCGATGCAGCGCCAGCAGGAAACCCGGCTGAATGTCGCCATTACCCGGCGCCAATTGGCCGATGCCTCGCTCCAGCAGCAAATAGCCCGGCGCGGCCAGGCCGAGGCGCAGTTGAAACTGGCGACCAACGCGCTTGAAGACACCTTGATCCGCGCGCCGATCGACGGGGTGGTGGGGCAGCGCAAGGTGCGCACGCGCCAGTATGTCGCACCGGGCCTGCCGTTGCTGGCGGTAGTGCCTCTGCACCAGGCCTACGTGGTGGCCAACTACAAGGAAACCCAACTGCGCGACATGCGCGCCGGGCAACCGGTGGATATCAGTGTCGACAGCTATTCGGGACGCAAGCTCACGGGGCATGTGGTGAGTTTTTCGCCGGGCTCGGGAGCGGTGTTCGCGCTGCTGCCGTCGGACAACGCCACCGGCAATTTCACCAAGATCGTGCAGCGCTTCCCGGTGAAGATCGTGATCGATCAGCACGATGAAGGTGGCCCGATTCTGCCGGGCATGTCAGTGATTACCACGGTAGATACCCGTCCTGCCGTGCAGGACGCCAAGCATGACTGAGGTCGGCGAGAAAACCGTCTCCTTTCGCGCCTGGGTGGCGGTGATCGGCGGGCTGTTCGGCTGTTTCATGGCCGGCATGAACGTACACGTAACCAGCGCCGCGCTGCCTGAAATCGAAGGCTCGCTGGGCGCGACCTTTGAGGAGGGCTCGTGGATTTCCACGGCGTATCTGGTCGCCGAAATCGTCATGATCCCGCTGACCGCCTGGCTGGTGCAGGTGTTTTCCCTGCGCCGGGTGATGCTGGTGGGCTCGTTTGTATTTCTGGTGGCTTCCATCGCGTGTTCCTGGGCGCCCAACCTGGAAGTGATGATCATCATCCGGGTCATCCAGGGCGCTGCCGGCGCGGTGCTGATCCCGTTGTCGTTCCAACTGATCATCACCGAACTGCCACCGAGCAAGATCGCCATGGGCATGGCGTTGTTCGCCCTGTCCAACAGCGTGGCCCAGGCCGCCGGGCCGTCGATTGGCGGCTGGCTGACTGACGCCTATTCCTGGCGCTGGATTTTCTACCTGCAACTGGCCCCCGGCATTCTGCTGTTGCTGGCGGTGGCGTGGTCCATCGATGCCAAACCGATGCAGTTGAGTCTGCTCAAGCGCGGCGATTGGGGCGGTATTTTGGCCATGATCGTCGGCCTGGGCGGTTTGCAGATCGTGCTCGAAGAGGGTGGGCGCAAGGACTGGTTCGGCTCCGATTTCATCGTGTGGATGTCCTTGGTCGCAGGCATCGCCCTGGTGTATTTCGTGCTGTCACAGCTCTACGGCAGCCGCTCCTTCATCAACCTGCGCTTGCTCAAAAGCTACAACTTCGGCGTGGCGAGCGCGGCGATGTTCATTTTTGGCGGGGCCACGTTCGGCCTGGTCTTTCTGGTACCCAATTACCTGTCCCAGTTGCAGGGTTACAACGCGCGCGAAATCGGCATCAGCCTGATTGCCTACGGGATGGTGCAACTGGTGCTGGCACCGTCCATGCCGCGCCTGATGAAGTGGCTCAACCCCAAGCTGATGGTTGCCAGCGGATTTTTCATCATGGCCCTGGGGTGCTATCTCGGTGCGCATCTGGACGTGGACAGCGCCGCCAACGTGATCATCCCGTCCACCGTGGTACGGGGCATCGGGCAGCCATTGATCATGGTGGCGTTGTCGGTGTTGGCCGTGTCCGGGCTGGCCAAGGATGAGGCCGGTTCGGCTTCCGCCTTGTTCTCCATGCTGCGCAACCTGGGTGGCGCCGTGGGCACAGCCGGGTTGACGCAGATCGTTGCGATGCGCGAACGCTTTCATTCCGAGCGCGTCGGCGAGTCGATCACCCTGTTTTCCCCGTCATTGCAGGAGCGCCTGCGCGCCAGCATGGCAGACAGTGAAGCATTCATCTTCAACCAGCTATTGCCCGCCCAACAGCAAGTGATTGAAAGCCTGATGCATACGGTGCGTCGCGAGGCCTACCTGATGGCCTACAGCGATGCGTTCTACGTGTCCTGTATCGCGTTGATCCTGTGTGGTGTGGCGGCATTGGCATTGCGTCAACAAGCGAAGCATTGAATGCTCGCAGCTCGCGATATTCGCGACGGCTACAACCCTTGCAACCGGATGACAGAGCGCATCACTTGGTGGTGTTTCGCACTACTGGTCACGATTTCCAGCGGGAGCAGGTGACACAATGGTGGCGGCACCTGTCGACGATCGACGGTGACAATGCGTTATTCGTGTCTGTCGGCGTCTACCCCAAGGATGTTGAGGCACGCATCGGCGATATCGCTCTCATCCAAGCTAAAAAAGGAGCTGTTCATGCTACATCTGGAACCCGATACCCAGGTACGCAACCCCGTGGGCAACCCTGTGGTCGCCAGCGTCACGGTCAATGGCGACGCGCGCAGCGTGTGGAATATCGTCGGAGACTTTTCCGGTTTCGCCAAATTCATCCCGGCGTTGTCCCACATCGAAATGACCGGGGAGGGCGTGCGCTCGGTACGCAAGAAGCTGTTCAAGGACGGCAATGTGGTGATCGAGCAACTCAACAGCCATGACAACGAAGGCATGACCATGACCTGGTCGCTGATCTACACCTCGCTGAATATCGGCAATCTGTGGGCCGTCATGCAAGTGGAGCCGCAAGGTGCGAATCAAAGCCTGGCGACCTGGACCATCATTGGCCAGCCCTATACCGGCGGCCCGGAGGACGTGCCGGCGTTCGAGGCGTTCCTGCAAGGGTTTGCCGATGATGCGATGAAGAACGTGCAAGCGCTGTTTAACTGATGAACAACAGGTGCCAGGGCGCCCGACGCCCCGGCACTGTCGGGACTGTAAAATGCAAAAGGCCATTCGCAGGAATGGCCTTTTGCGTTGCGAACCGATAATCAGCCGCCTGCTGATTGCTCGTTCGACAGGAAGGCGTGCAGCGCCTCCATCGTCATGCTTCCCAAGTCTTCGCCTGCGCGCGAGCGAACGGTGACGGTACCGTTTTCTTTCTCTCGCTCACCGACTACGAGCAGGTAAGGAATACGCTGAAGGGTGCTTTCACGAATCTTGTAGCCGATTTTCTCATTGCGCAGATCGGCTTCCACCCTGAACCCCAGCTGGACCAAGTCATTGCGTGTCTGATCGGCATAATCATTCTGTGCATCAGTGACCGTCACGACAATAGCCTGCACCGGTGCAAGCCAGAGCGGGAATTGACCGGCGTGGTGTTCGATGAGAATACCAAGGAACCGCTCCAGGGAGCCCACGATTGCGCGATGCAGCATGACCGGCTTGCGTCGCTGGGAATGCTCATCGACGTATTCGGCGCCCAGGCGATCCGGCATGTGATAGTCGACCTGCATCGTGCCTACCTGCCATTCGCGGCCGATGGCGTCACGCAGGTGATATTCGATCTTTGGGCTGTAGAACGCGCCTTCGCCCGGCAGTTCCTCCCACTCGACATCACACTCGGACAGGGCCTCACGCAACAGGTTTTCGGCCTTGTCCCACACCTCGTCGCTGCCCAGGCGTTTGCCTGGCTCAGGACGCAAGGCGATTTTGACCGCAATGTCAGTGAAGCCGAAGTCGGTATAAACCTTGACTGCCTGGTAATGGAACGCCTTGATCTCTGCCGCGATTTGCTCTTCGGTGCAGAAAATGTGCCCGTCATCCTGGGTAAATGCGCGCACCCGCATAATGCCGTGCAAGGCGCCCGAAGGCTCGTTGCGGTGGCAGCCGCCGAACTCGCCGTAACGGATCGGCAGTTCACGGTGGCTGCGCAGGCCATGCTTGAAGATTTGGATGTGGCCGGGGCAGTTCATCGGCTTGAGTGCGTACTGGCGGTTTTCGGACTCGGTGACAAACATGTTTTCTTTGTAGTTGTCCCAGTGCCCTGATTTCTTCCACAGGGTGCTGTCGAGTACTTGCGGCGACTTGACTTCACGGTAGCCGCCATCGCGGTAAACCCGGCGCATGTACTGTTCGACCGTCTGCCACAACGACCAGCCCTTGGGGTGCCAAAAGACCATGCCTGGCGCTTCTTCTTGTTGGTGAAACAAGTCGAACTGTTTGGCCAGTTTGCGGTGATCACGCTTTTCAGCTTCTTGAAGTTGGTTCAAGTAGGCCTTGAGCTCTTTTTCGTTGCCCCAGGCAGTGCCGTAAATACGGCTGAGCATGATGTTGTTGGAGTCGCCGCGCCAGTAGGCGCCAGCCACTTTCATCAGTTTGAAGGCGCCAAGCTTTGCTGTGTTGGGGACATGTGGCCCACGGCACAGGTCGGTGAACTCGCCCTGGGTATAAAGCGAGAGGGTTTCCCCGGCGGGTATGGCGTCGATGATTTGCGTCTTGTAGCTTTCGCCCAGTTGTTCAAAAAACGCCAGTGCTTCATCCCGTGGTAATTGCGTACGGGTAACCGGTAGTTGTTCTTTGACGATCCTGGTCATTTCGGCTTCTATGAGCGGAAGATCGTCCATTGTGAAAGGACGAGGTGCCACGAAGTCGTAATAGAAGCCATTATCAATAACGGGGCCTATCGTTACTTGCGTGCCGGGGTACAGGCGCTGAACCGCCTGTGCCATCAAGTGGGCCGTCGAATGGCGTATCAGCTCCAGCGCTTGCGGGCTTTTGGTCGTGACAATCTCTACGGTAGCGTCTGTTTCCAGGAGGTAGCTGGCATCGACCAGCGTGCCGTCGACCTTGCCGCCAATCGTCGCGGCAGCGAGGCCTGCGCCAATGGATTGAGCCAGCTGTTGCACAGTCAAAGCTTCTGGAAAATCTCTGCGACTGCCGTCCGGTAGAGCGATAGTGACCATATGTAAGGGTGCTCGAATATTAATAGTTTCTAACGGGTGAATGCATCGTGTATAGGCACATGAGCTTATAAGCAACACATCCTGTGTATGCTGCCTGAGCGTCTGGAATTGCGGTGTGCAACCATATCACGATATGTTCCATACATATTCATTGGCGAGATAGGGTTTCATTTTGTTAGTGGTTTCCAACCATTCCCTGTAGGGGTCACTGGCCTTGACGATGCCGCTGCCGGCGTAGACATGAATGTGCGATTCGGTGAGCTTGACCGTGCGAATGGCCAGCGCGAAGTTGGCATCATCTCCCAGGGTGAAGTAACCAAGCCCACCGGTAAAAAAGCCGCGGTCGATTTGTTCATAGCGACGAATACGTTCGCCGCAGACGGCCAAGGGTTTCCCCCAGATCGTGGCGGGTGGATAGACCGCCGCCAAGGCATCGAATACGTTCAGCCCTGCTTTTACCGTGCCACTGATCAAGCTTTTGAGGTGTTGCACGTAACCCAGGTCGATTACGCTGCGCGACTCGCGCAAGTCCAATGAGCCGTTCTCGCAGACCGTTGCCAGCTGTTCAAGAAAGAGCCCGGCTGCGGTTTCATGCTCCTCGAGTTCCTTCAGGTCGCTGGTGAGTTCGTGCCGATAGCGGGCGTTTTTTTCACCCTCGCTCGAGCCTTTGCGGGTTCCCGCCAAGGGCTCGACAACCAGCAGGTCGTTGTCCTTGCGCAGCAGCGTCTCGGGTGAAATACCGACCCAGGCGACCTGGTCGGCCCATCGGAAGACGAACTCGTAATGCGGGTTGGGGCGCGGTGCCACCAGGCGCAGCAGCAGTGCGGGTGAAATTGGCCGTTCGAGGGTCAGTTTGACTTCACGGCCAATGACCACTTTGTCTGCATCGGTGCAGGCAAGCTCGTTCAACAAACCGACTAGATCGTTGACGTAGTCGGCACACGCAGGAATGTCTTCGCGTTGGGTGATGCGCGGGTTGGCCGTTGGCGTGAAGTCTGCCGCAGAGGCGATGAGGCGCTCGTCGATGGCGTACCAGATATCGTCGTGCAGACAGCTGAACGTCAGTTGCTCGTCGCTGATCCGGCAGAATAGCCGGGGCAGGGTGAAGACCAGTGGTTCACTCAAGTGTTCGGGATGGGTTGCGCAACGCCAGCCTCCGAGGAAAGTGGCAGAAGCGGGCAAGCCATGCTTTTGCATCAACCATGGGCATAGCTGCTCCACAAAGCGGGCCACCGCATCAAACAACTGTTCATGGAACAATCGCGAAGCGTCCAGTGCCAGCGTCTGCGCCAGACACACCGCCTGCTCGTGCTGCAACTGCAGGCACAGGTGTGCCCCATCATGGGTGACCACTACGCGAAACTCACTGCCCAGGCCGATCATCGACGTTCGCACGCCGTCGGTATTCTGGCTGAACAAGCCCATGAACTCACCGGTCAGCTTTGGAAAACGCCGCTCCAATACCGGCAGCAACGCGGCGCCCAGTTCATGTGCGTTCAGGCTTGGATAAGGATTGGCGTAGCTCGACTGTTTGAGGGTATTCATCGAGACTCCCGATAGGCATGGGCCAGATGACTGCATAGCTGCAAGGTTTTTTGAAAGTCGAAGAACGGCGCCGTGTCTTCATGACGCTCAGGCGCCGGAAGACTGGAGACATGGCTGCGAACCTCCAGCGCAATGCCACTCAACCGGCTGCCGAGGGTCCTGTGCAGATTCAGGGTCTGATCCCATTCCTGGGCGACGTTTTGGGTCAGGCTGCTGGTCGCTGGGTGAGCGGTGTGCCTATTCAGTGGGTCACATAACCAGATTACGGGCGATCGTTGTGTCTGCAGGGCGCGGATCGCTTCGCCCACTGCTTGGGTGCCATCTGCGGTATTGGCAATCAGGAGGATTTTGCCCGTTTGACGCTCAGGGTTTAGGCGCTCCACGATGTTGACCAGCGTGTGCGTATCCAATGGCCCCCCGAGGCGAAGGGCGATGGGGTTGTCCAGGCCACGGGCAAATTCCACGTAGCAACTGTCGCTGAACAGGTTGCACGCGTCGATCCACAGTAACGATGCGCTGGAGGCATAGAAACCCGAATGGCGCGTGCGACGTACCAAGGCTTCTTCATAGTCCAGATGCGCACACTCATGGCTGGTATGGATCGTCGACGCCTTGGCGCGCAGCCGTTGCATTGCCGCTTCAGTGGCCTCATAAGCCCACAGCAGACGATTGGCGTCCGGGCGCCTGGCCCACGGCGTTGCCGCTTGGCAGTTGACCATGTCGCCAAAGTAGCGATCCAGCGTGACGCCATTGACGAGTTCTGTGGCGTCAGCCCGGGTGCGCGCATAACTTCCTGCGACCGAGCCGATTGCCAGTACCGGCAGGCTCAACATCAAAGCGAGGTACCGGCTCAACGATTCAACCGTCTTGAAGCCTTGATCGAACGTGACGTGGGTAACATCGTTCAGGCTTTGTTCACGTTGGCCCATGAGCTGCACGAACGTGTGCCCGTCCGCTGCGTGCACGAGTGCTTGTCGCAGCCGGAGAATGTCGTCTTCACTGACCAGGCTGGGCAGCCGTGACAGTTGCTTGAGCACGGCGGGCAGCTGTTTGCCTTGATAGTCAGGCATGTGCCGGCGCTCTTTATCGCGCCAGCTTCCCGGTCGCCAGGATTGCGACGCGTATACCGAATCGAGATTCAACACTTCAAGCCTCCAGGCAATACTCGACATCAATGGCAATGGGCAACTCACTCAAAGGTGGCCCCACCATCAACGACCAGGTTTTGCAGGGTTATGTGGTTCGCATCGCCAGACAGCAGAAAGGCCACTACCGCAGCAATATCCTGCGGCTCGGCGATTTTTTGCAGCGGAATCCCGAGTCGATATTGCCCGGGGTCGCCCGCAATGATGCGCTGCTCGGTCTGCGGTCCTTCACCGGCAATGTTTGCCAGCATGGACGTGCGGGTCGAGCCGGGCGATACGACATTGCAACGAATTCCCTGAGCGGCGAACTCCAGGCCTATGCACCGGGTGAGCATGGCTGCCGCGGCCTTGGACGAACAGTAAGCACCCATGTTGATGCGCGGCGTGCTGCCGGCATTGGAGGCAACCGTAACGATTGCGCCTTGACCCCGTTCGGCCATACGAGTGGCCACGGCCTTGGAGACGAAGAAGGTACCGTGGACATTCACCTCAAAGGTCGTTTGCCATTCTTCGGCTGACGTAGTGGCAATGCTCTTGGCCACCAGCACACCGGCATTGTTGACCAGCCCGGTCAGCGGGTACTGGTTGTCAATGGCGGCAATGGCCAGTTCCACTTCGTGGGGCCGGGTGATATCGACCACCTTCGGATGCAGCCTGGGTGAGCGTTGTTCGTCTGCCAGCGCTGCCAATGCCTCGACGTTGTTGTCCAGGGCAAACACATCGGCGCCTTCCTGGAGCAGCAGGCGGGTGATGGCGGCACCGATACCCTGGGCCGCGCCGGTAACGACAATCGACTGATGTTCGAAACGGTTCATGGCTGCTCGCACTCCGTCACAGGCATCCGCGCGCTGAGCAGTTCCCACCAGGCGGTAAACCCGGGCCGTTCGGCAAGCTCCATGAAGCTCACGTCAATGCCGCGCTTGCGCCATTTCTCACTGAGCGTCAGCAGGCGAACCGAGTCGACTCCAGCCTCTTGAGGCGACTCGAGTTCGGCAAGCTCCTTCGTGGGGATGCGCAGTATCGCGGCAATCTCGGCATAAAAATCCGCTTTGTCGTAGATCAGCTTGCCCTGGGTCATCGTGCCTTCCCCAGGTCTGCCAGCATGTCGTCGCAGGACATGATTTTGCTGGAGCAACTGGCCATATGGCGTATCGCCATTTCATGCAAATCCAGAGAGAAGTCGCCCATGGCATCCGCCACGACGAAGGGCTGGATATCGCACATGAATGCTTCGGTCGCCGTGACCAGACAACCGATGTGGGCATACACACCACAGATAATCAGTTGGTCGCGGCGGCCCTCCTGCAAACTCTTGAGAAGAGGCGATTTGGCAAAGGCGCTGTAGCGATGCTTGACCAGCACCTCGTCGCGCTCGGCGGTGGGTTCAAGCCCTGCGACGATGTCCTTGGCGTTGCCTTCCTCGGGCATGCCCGGCCCCCAGAAGTCCGTCAGCAAACCGCGGTCGTCCTTGGATTGGTTACCCGGTTGAGCGGTGTAATACACCGGAATATTCAGCGCATGGCAGCATTCCTTGATGGCGGCGATACGTTGTACGACGCCATCAATGAACGTCTTGGAGGCGTAAGGCGCCAGGAAGTAATTCTGCATATCGTGGATCAACAGCGCCGCACGGGACGGCTCGACGGTCCAGTCCAGCGGTTTGCGTTGCAGTGCCACTTCGCGCGGCGCGCGGTATTCCATGATTTTCGGGATTGCCATTATTCAGTCCTTGTAGGTTCAGGTGCCAGTTAAGCCGTGGGTTTATTGACCCAGTTGTACTCGCAGTAATTTCTTGTCGATCTTGCCCAGCGTGGTCTTGGGCAACGACGGGACCAGATGAACCTGATCCGGCACTTTGAAGGCCGCTATGCCTTGCTGGCGAACGAACGACTTGAGGGCGCTGGCAGTCAGCTGCGCGCCGGGCGCCAATACGACCACGGCGCACGACACCTCACCCAGGTACTCGTCCGGCAGCCCGATGATCCCGGCCTCCAGAACGCCTGGATGAGCAAGCAGATAACCTTCTATTTCTTCTGCGGCGATTTTTTCGCCGCCGCGGTTCACTTGGTCCTTGATGCGGCCGGTGACCACCAGATAGCCGTCATCGCGGAACACCACGACATCCCCCGTGCGGTAGAAACCATCTGGCGTGAAGGCCCTGGCATTGTGTTCCGGCGCGTTCAGGTAGCCGCGGATGGTGTAGGGGCCGCGTACCAGCAATTGCCCGGCGACCCCATTGGCCACGGGCTCATCGTTTTCGTCGACGATCAGGATTTCATCGCCACTGCTGATAGGGCGTCCCTGGGTATGCAATACATGCTCCTCGGTGTCACCCACTGCCGTGTAGCAAACCAGGCCTTCGGACATGCCATAGACCTGCTGCAGCTGGCAGTCGAACGAGGTGGCAAGCCGCTCGGCGACGTCATCGCTCAGGCGCGCGCCTCCGACCTGCAGCAACTGCAGGCTGGACAGGTCATGGTCGCGGGAGGCATGCAGCCAGGCCTGGGCCAGGCTTGGAACCACCGACGTCAGTGTCACGCGCTCGCGCTCTATCAGGGCAAAGGCGGCTGAACCGCTGGGGTCCGAGGTCATGACGACGCGCCCGCCGGCGTACAGCACGCCGAGGAAGCCCGGCGAACTGAGCGTGAAGTTGTGCCCGGCAGGCAGCACGCACAGGTACACGCTGTCGCTGTCCAGTTGGCAGATCCGGGCGCTGGCCTTGAAGCTGTAAAGGTAGTCGTCATGGCGGCGCAGGATGAGTTTGGGCAGTGCCGTGCTGCCGCCGGACAAGGTGATAAGCGCAGGCTCGCGCGAACTGCGCTGCGGCCAGGCGGCGGTGCGTCCGTACAGGTTGGCGAACGGGACGAACCCTTCGGCATCACCGACTACGATGACCTGCTTGATCGACGCAATCTGCTGCGTGAGCTCGGTTGCGATACGCCGGTAATCGAAACCCAGCGCCTGGTCCTTGATCACGTAGGCGATCGCACCTGAAATCTCAAAGATGTGCGTGATTTCGTTCAGGCGATCCGAGGGCAGCGCAAACACCGGAATCGCGCCAAGGCGAAACAGGCCGAAGATGGTTTCGATGAACTCCAGGGAGTTCGGCAATTGCACAACCACTCGGTCACCGGCCTTCACACCGAGGGTGGCGAAGCCGTCGGCAATGCGATCGGCATTGCTGTCCAGTTGCGAATAGCTCAAGTTCCGATCGCCGTCGGTAACAGCTACCCGCTGCGGGGCGAGCAGTGCGTGGCGGGTGAGGATGGCGCCGAGGGTTTCCCCGGTCCACCAGCCACTGGCGCGGTAGCGAGATTCGAACTCTTCGGGCCAGTAAGGTGCATCGAGCCCTTCGGTCGGTGCAGGAGGACTGATGAGCGCCTCATGATCGTGGGCTTGCGTGCGGGCCAGGCATTCGCTGTGACTGGCCGGGCCGAACAGGGCAGTCCAGCCTGCCGGCGTGGGCGCAAACTCAGGCCACAAGGAAAGCTGGCGGGCATCGTTGGCGAGTAGGCTGAAGCGGCCCTCGACATCATCGAACGGGTTATGAAACGCGCGCAGGGCACGGGGCGCACGCACGGGCACAACCGGGTTGAGGTGCTTATAGTTCGCCAGCAACACCTGCGCCAACGGTTCGGCAAGATCGGTCACGAAATAATGCCCGCCGCCTTCGATCACTGACAGCGTCACGTCCGACGAATACATCCGCCAATCCTTGTAGCGCTCCTCATAGTCGGGCGTGAGGGGGTCCATGTCGCCGACGATTACATGAATGGGGGCTTGCAGCGTTTGCCGGTTCAGCGCTTCCTCGGCGAAGAAGCGCGCCGTCTGGGTAGCGTCATGCTTGGTCATGCGCGCGATGCTTGCCATGCTGGCATCGTCGAGGACTTCCTTGAATCCGCCGATCTGCTGCAGGAAATCAATAATGCTTTCGCCGCTCTGGTCGGCAACCCTGGCCTGCACGTCGACCGGGTCCTGATCCAGCAGCATACCGCCAATCACCAGGGCCTTGAGGTCGGCGCCGGCCTCTTCGAGGCGGCGTGCGATTTCGATGGCGGTGGCGTTACCGGCGCAGTGCCCGTAGACGATAATCGGCCCGCTCAACGTGGCGAGGATTTCCTGGGTCGCGGCATCAGCGACGACTTCCAGCGCTTGCATGCCTTCGTCCGGGCGCATGATGTCGTGCCCCGGCAAGTTCACCGAGACACAGTTGAAGACACTCGACAGCTGGTTGACCAGGTTACGGTACGCAAATGCATTGCCGCCGGCAAATGGAACGCAGACCAGGTTCAAGCGCTCTTTCTTTGCGCTCTTGTCGAACGCATGCAGCCAGTTGACCGCGCCTTGCGCGTCGTTGTCTTGATGATCGCGCAGGTAGTCTGCGTTGGCCCGGGGGGTGGGGTGGTCGAACAGTTCGGTGACCGGCAGTCCCAGGTCCCGGCAGATCCGAATGGCTTTGATTGAATCGCCGCCGATATCGAAGAAGTTGTCATCGATGCCGAGGGTGTCTATCTCCAGTTGCTCTCTCCAGGCGGCCAGCACTCGCTCGTCCAACTCATCGCGTGGCGCTTCGACCTGGCGTGCGCCCGACAGGGCAATGGTCGGCAGGGCCTTGCGATCAACCTTGCCGCTCAAGGTGACGGGCAGGCGCTCTTGCACGCCGATGGCGCCGGGTACCATGTAGGACGGTAACCGCTCGCGCAGGTAGTCGCGCACCTGTGCGGTGTCGATATCCTCGCAACGGCAGGTGGCTTTGGGGACGACGTGCGCCACCAGCTTGGGATCGCCCGAGGCGTCGGTCACCACCAATGCAATGGCGTCGGACAACAGCGGGTGGCCACGCAGTTGGGTTTCGATTTCGCCCAATTCAATGCGATAACCGCGGACCTTGACCTGCTGGTCGGCCCGCCCGATGTATTCCAGTACGCCACCTTCCTGCAATGCCGCCACGTCACCGCTGCGGTACATGCGCTCACCGGGAGCACCGAAAGGGTCGGCCACAAAGCGCGTGGCATCCAGATCCTGGCGATTGAGGTAACCACGGGCGAGGCCTGCGCCCCGTACGTACATCTCGCCATAACCGCCCACGGGTACCGGACGCAGCGCGTCATCCAGAACCTTGATGTCCAGGTCATCGTAGACCGTGCCGATCAGGCTGCCCTGGTTGGTCTGCACCTGTTCCAGCGTGACGAACTGGTACGTCGCGTTGATGGTCGTTTCGGTGATGCCGTACAGGTTAAGCAAGCGCGTCCGGCTGTGACCGTAGTGTTCGAACCAGGGTTTGAGCCGGCTCAAGTCCAGCGCCTCGCCGCCAAAGCACTGGTAGCGCAGATTCAGTCGAGCGGCCAGCGCTGGTTGATCGGCCTGGGCCTCCATGAAACGGTAGAACGCAGAGGGGATCTGGCCGAATACCGTCACCTGCTCCTGCACCACCAGTTCCAGCAGTTTTTCCGGGTCGCGGGTCGTGTCCACCGGTACCAGCACCAGGCGGGCGCCATGCGCGAATGCGCCCCACATTTCCCACACGGAAGCGTCGAAGATGTAGCCGTGACAGGCCGTCCACACGTCGCTGCTGCGGTAATCAAACCAGTGATGGGTGTTTTCGAACAGGCGCACGACGTTGTGGTGGGTGATGCACACGCCTTTGGGTTTGCCCGTCGAACCTGAGGTGTAGATGATGTAGGCCAGGTCGTTGGCGCGAGGGCCCGATTGCAGGTTGTCGATCGATTGCTGTTGCACTGCATCCATGCACGATGGGGTGTCGATCACCATGACCTTCACGTCGCTGCCCGAGACCAGCGCCTGGCTGGACTGGTCGCAGATCACCAGTGTCGGGCAGGTGTCCTCAAGGATGGTGGTGATGCGTTCGGCGGGTGCATCCGGGTCCAGTGGCACGTAATGCGCGCCGGCCTTCAACACGCCCAGGATGCACACAAAGGTTTGGACCGAGCGCGCCAATAGCAGCGCGACCGGTTGGGGGCTGGTTTGCCCGGTCTGGTCCTGGATCAAATGGGCAAGACGGTTGGCGCGTTGGTTCAGCGCCTGATAGGTGAGGTGTTCGCCGTTGAAGGTCAGGGCGATGGCGTCCGGAGTCGCGTGCACGGCGCGCTCAAAGCGTTCGACCAGGGTCTGCGCCAGCGTATGCGCCTGGTTGACCGGGCTGAAGCAGGCATTGCCCTGGGCGTAGCCCGGGTCTGTTGCATCGTAGGCGTCCAACTGCCCCAATGGCGTGTCGCTGGCCGCGGCGAAACGTTCGACAAAGTCGATGAACCGTTGCACGTGCCGTTCAAGGGCATCGCGGCTGTACAGCGCCGGGTTGGCCATGGCAATGATGTTCAGCGTTTTATCGTCGGCCGGGGTTTGGATCAGCAGCGAGAGATCATCGGCCGGGCCTGCGCTGAGCACATGGACCTCGCCGGGAACGCCGTCGAACGACAGCTTTGCGGAGAAGAAATCGATGTTGATTTGCGGTCCGGTCAGGCGTCGGTTGTCCCCCAGCAGGTTGCAATCGCGGCGGATGTCTTCGGCCCGATAGCGCTGATGAGGGCGCATGCGGTCCAACTGTGCCTGCACGCTGGCGACCAGTTGCTCAACGCTTTGGCCGGGTTTGATGTCCAGGCGCAGCGGCAGCACATTGGCCAGGGTGCAGGGCACGTTGATTGCGCCCGTGGCGAAGCGGTTCATCATGGGGACGCCAACGGTCACCTGCCGGTAACCCGTGCTACGCCCGACAAACGCGCCAAAGGCCGCCAACAGCACGTTGACCCATTGCGAATCCATGGCCTCGGCGCGTTCGCGCAAGCTGGCCATGATGGATTCGTCCAGCACCCGGCGATGTTGGATGGCCTGGTAGGACGGCTGAGCGACATCACTGTTGAGGCTGGCCACTTCGGCCATGTCCTGGCAGTGCTGCTGCCAGAATGCACGGTCCTGTGCAAAGGCCGGCGATGTGCGCCAGGCCTGCTCGTTCTCCAGCACCTGCCGAACGCTGCAGAAAGGCGATGGCGAGCAGAGGTCCGGGGCTTGCCCGTAGAGGTCGGCAACGCGTTTGAACAGCATGGAGAGCGCAACGCCATCCATGGCGATATGGTGGGTTTTGAAGTACCAATAGTTGACGTTGGGCGCAACCTGTAGCAGCGCGCTGGAGAAGATCGGGCCGCTCGACAGGTCAGTGGGACGGGCCAGGTCGCTCTCCATCCAGCTGCGCGCTTGCTCGGCATCCACTGCAAGCACGTTGAGCTCGACGGCCACTTGGGCGAGGATGGTCTGGGTCAGCGCGCCGTCCTGAGTCTCGTCTTCATGAAAGCGCGCACGTAGTGCTTCGATGTCGTCCACCGCCCGCTGCAGGGCGTGCTGAAGCCGCTGGGGATCGATATCGCCGCTCATTTCGATATAGCTGGCAACGTTGTAGGCAGGGCTTTGCGGATCGAATTGATGCCCCATCCAGATCGACTGTTGGGCAGATGTCAAAGCAGTGGTGAATGAGGCTGACATGCCAGTTTAACTCCGGTCGGAAATGGTAAATGCAAGAGAGGTCATGCCTTGGGCAAGTGCTGCTGGCCTTTCACCGCATCGAAAAAACGCTCGCACAAATAGCTGCGCTTGGACGGGTCGACTTGAGCGTCGATCAGTACCGGCCTGTCCATGTTCAAGGCTTCTTCCAGGTGCTGGCGCAGTTCGCCGCCCGTGGTGGCGGTGAACGCCTGGACTTGCAGGAATTGCCCGGCTGCCGAGAAGCTCATGGGCATCTGTTCGGTCAGCGCGATATCTGCCGCATCCGAGGAAAGCGAGGCCCAGCGTTGGTTGTTGAGCACAATCACGATAGGACTCAGGCCAAATTTGGCGGCTCGCATCAGCTCGTTGCCGGTCATATGAAACGCACCATCGCCCACCAGCACGATAGGCCGCTTGCCTGTACCCAATTGGTAGCCCATGGCGCCCGGCACGGCGATCCCCATGCTCATGTACAGTGGCGAGGTCAGAACGTCGGCAGGGAACATGCCCAGGGACATGAAGAACACGTCGCCGCAGTCGACCACCAGCTGGGTATCCGGTTGGGTGACGAAATGACGGTTGAGCTCGTTGATGATGTCGAAGGGCGTCAACGGGCTTTCTTCTGAGGGGTAGAGGCTGGTCGGCGTCGGTACGATGAAGTCCTTTTGCGTCTCAGTCAGTGGTGCCAGCGGTGTCTTGGCGTTGTGGATCACATCGCTGAAGGCAATCAGGAACTCGGCGGTGGAGGCGTTGAAGTGCTGACGCCCGACGCTGATCTTGCCGTCATCGGCGTGGATCAAGCGGCCCTTGGCGATATGACTGGCGATACCCATGTTGACGTCAGAGTTGGGTTCGCCGATGAGCATCAGTACATCGCATTTGGCCAGCAGTTCACGGGTAACCCGAGAGGGTGACGCGGGCCCGGCATAGATGCCGCGGTAGTTGGGGTGCGAAACGGGGATGCCGCCTCGGGACATCGGCGTGGCCACCCACGGCATGGCCAGGCGCTCGCAGACGCGCATGGCCAGGTCCGTCAGCCCGCGCCGCTTGAGATCAAGCCCGGGCACGAACACCGGATCGCGGGCTTTGCGCACCAGCGCGTAAGCCAGCTCCGCGGCCTGGCGAGCGGCCTGGCTATAGCGCGTCGAGGGTTCCAACGGCACCCGACGGGCAGGGCTGTAGCGCACCCGCGCCTGGAACAGGTCTCGGGGAATTTCGATATACACCGGCCTGGAGTGAAGCACCGCCAAGGCCACGGCTTCGCGCAGTTGCTCCAGCACCTGGTGCGGGTCCGTCACACAGACCTGGTGCACCGTAATCTCCTTCATGATGCGATATTGGGTCTGGTGATCCACGATCGTGTGGTGCAGGAATAACGGCGCCTGGCGCTCACGGGTACCTGGGGCGCCGGAAAACACCAGCAATGGCACGCGCTCTACATAGGCTTGGGCAATGGCGTTGGTGGCGTTCAGCACGCCGACGCCGTAGGTGAAACACACGGCGCCGGGCACCCCTTTGCCGACGGCATAACCCAACGCCGCCAGTGTGGTGCCGTACTCATGGGACATCGTCCTGAGTGCGAGCCCCGGCGTAGTCAACAGCTCACGCGACAGCTGCATGGTGAAGTCGCCGGGAATGCAAAACAGGTCATCGATTCCGCTTTCTACCAGCACTCGACCCACCAGGTCGCCCAGGCTGACCTCCTCGGAGGCCAGGTTGATGTGAGTGGATGGGAGGTCGGTCATCGTTGAGCACCCTGATAGACCGCCGCCAGTAACTCATCATCCAGGTAGTTATCGAAGGAGTAAGCCAATGGCGCGAGGGGGAAAGCCTGAAGGAACTCCTTGATCTGTTGCGCGACCTTGGCCGGCTCGGTTTTCTTGAAGTACAGGTCGGCGATGAAGCGTGCGACCACTTCAAAATCTTTCTCTTTCATGCCACGGCGTGTCATCGCCTGAACACCCAGGCGTATGCCATGCACGCCCGGTTTTCCGGGAATTTCGATATTGGTGGAACGAATCCCGCCGGCATGCAGGCTGTTGACGCACAGATCGAGTGCTTTTTGCAGATCACCCACGGCAAAGTGCACTTGGTGGGTCTGGGTGAAACCGAACGACTCTCCGGTCACATCCAGCCCCAACTCATGCAGGTGACGGGCCAGAGTCTTGGCATTGCTCACGATCTGCGCGGCATAGTCCCGACCGAAGAGTTCCATCTCCTTGAATGCCACCCACATCGGCGGCAGTTGTTCGGCGTGGCAGTTGCTCTGCAAATGCGGGCAGACCCACAGCGAGGTGTCTACCAGCAGGGGATGCTGAGCCGATTTGAAGCCGATATAGCCTTTTTGCGGACCGGGGATCGTCTTGTGCGTGTTGCCATGCACGATGTCGGCACCGCAACTGAGGGGAGAATCAAACACGCCTCCCATGATCAGGCCGCCGTCGTGGCTCATGTCATACGTCAGCGTGCAGGAGTCCGGCAGCACGCTGCGGATCTCGGCCAGCGGCTGCCAGCGCAACTTGAATGATTGATCGAGAATGACGATACGGATATGCGGGTTGCGCCGCACCATCTCATCGAGTTTGGCGACGTCAATCAGCAGGCTGATGGGGTTCACCGGCAGGTGGAAAATCTCGATGCCCATTTTCTGCGCCAGGCTCTCCAGCGCGAAGTGGCCACCGTCGCGGTGTGCAAAATGGACAAAACCTTCACCCGGTTTGCACGCCGCGAGCATCAGTGCCTGCTCGGCCGTAGAGCCGCCGTTGGGGCGCCAGTCGAAGGCCTGCGCGCCAATCAGTGTTTTACCCAGGTCACGCACTTGATCGGCGATGGCATTCATGTGCCCAGGTTCCGGGAAATGCCACTCGCCTGCGGGTACTTCAAAGGGAAACGAGCAATGGTAGAACGCACCAGCCGTGGAGCCCGATGTCAGGCGGACCAGGGCGCTGGGATAGTTCTCGTTCGCCGTGAGGCTCAGGCTGTCCTCACGGTACTGGTGGTCCTTGCCCAGGGTTGAGCTCAACCAATCGACGATTTGGGCAGTTTGTTGTTTGACATTGCTCATTGGGTGTTCTCTGCGCTTGAGGTGAAGGCGGATGGGCTGGCTTCGTAAAGCGACTCGCGGGGGCCGCCAATCACGTCGTATTCGATCTGGCAGGCTTCATCGATGATCAGCCCGTAGAGTTGCTCGATCAGGGATTCGCGGATGTGGTGCCGGCGACCCCGCGCCTTGCAACGCTCGACGACCTGGACCACGCGGTTGGGCTGCATGACGGCGGTCTGGTGATCTTTTTTGCTTTGCGCTACCTCTCGAATGAGGCTCAGGCGCTGGCCGAGCAAGTCCACCAATTGATCGTCGATGTGGTCGATACGTTGGCGGTAGTCCGCCAGGCTTTGAGGCGTCCCTTCAATCGATTTCGGCGCCTGGTCAAGCTGTTCAAACAGGTGGCGACTGGTATTTTCAAGACCTGGATTCAGTTGCTTCAGCGCGTTTCTCAGCATTGCCATCGACAAGTGGTAATCCAGGCGTGAGTCGGTATTGACCACGTCGTCCAGCTTGCCCAACTGCGCCAGCATGCGACTGCGTATTTGCTTGGAGTAGGGGTTGTTCGACTGGATTTCCCAGTACACATCGGGATGGTTTTTAGTCATGCGCGCCAGCAGCGCGAGCATGACCTTGAAGGGGGGCGGGGCTAGTTCGAACAAATTCGTTAGAGGGGCAGCGGACTCTTCCAGCGTCAAACCAAATCCCATGACCAACGCGTGGCCAAGGGTCTGCAGGTATGCCATCGTCCGGTCATGCTCGCTGGCGGTCATCTGGAAAACATTCGCTGGCCAACTGTGCAACCACTCGACAAGTCGTGCTACTGCGTCGCCGTCGCGGTAGGTCACCACGGCTACTGGCCTGCCGGCAGGATCCAGGTCGCCGGAAAACATCGGGTTGATGCCGACCATGGGTTGCGTTACATCCAGCGTCGCGACGAAGTCGGCGAATTCGCTTTTGATCGACAGGGTGTCGACGATCAGGCAATCGGAGCGTAAAGAGGGCAACAGGTGAGGCAGCGCTTCGCTCAGGACGTTCTGGGCCAGCGCCAACACGAGGATTTCAGCATCACCCAGTAACTGCTTTATTTCGCTGCTGGGACGCAAGACGTCGCCCTGGATAGCCTTGTGGGGCAGCGCCGATTGATCGTCGACGGCAATATCAATACCGGTGACGCTATACCCGGTAATGCTTAATTGATTGGCCAGTAACTGGCCGATTGATCCGAGTATGCCGACGACAACGGCATGACGCTGCGCGGAGGGAAGGCTCATACTGATGTGTTCCTCAATTGTGTGACGGCCTCGACAACGCCGCTGGCCTTGACGATGGTCTCGATGTATTCGCCCAGTGGGTCAGAGAGCGAGGTAATCGCACCGCCAACGCCGAAGCGGGCGACCTGGGTGTCGACGGTGATGGAGCGAATCATGATGTTGAGATCGCAGGCTCCGCCCAGGCCAAACCAGCCGAGCGAGCCGGAATAGGCCCCACGTGGGCCCTCTTCGAGACGGTCGATGATTTCCATCGTGCGTTTCTTCGGCGCGCCGGTCATTGAGCCTCCCGGAAACGTCGCTCGCACACAGTCAACTGCGTTAAGTGATGGTTTGAGCTGCCCTCTGATGGTCGAGACCAGTTGGTGCACGTGGGAGTAGGTTTCGACCGCAAACAGAGCAGGTACCCTTACCGAACCAATGGTGCAGACCTGCCCCAGGTCGTTGCGCAACAGGTCAACGATCATCAGGTTTTCCGCCCGGTCTTTTTCGTCACCACGCATCTGTTCGATCAGTTCCTGATCTTCTTCGGCGCACCGCCCGCGTGGCCGGGTGCCTTTGATCGGCTTGGCTTCCACTTGGTGGAGGCGGTCGACTTTCAGAAAGCGTTCCGGTGACGAACTGATGATCTGAAAGTCGGGGATCGAAAAATAACCGGCGTGAGGAGCGGGCGTGAGCTCTCGCATTACGCAATAGAGGTCGAAGGATGAGTCGGCGAACGCAAACTCGATCAAGTTGGTCAGGCAGACCTCATAGGTCTCACCGTCGATGATCTCGCGCTGGGCTTCGTTGATCTTGTCGATATAGCGCTGCTTGGAGTGCCGTATGCAGGCGTGCTCTTGTATCCACGCCTCAACCTGAGGCAGCGACAGCTTGCGTTCACGACTGACAGGCTCCGCCCCCCGGGGTTGCTCGTGCAGTCGCGCCTGGACCTGATCGAACCAGTGGGCCGCATCCTGCCGGTCTTTGTCATGTTCAACGAGGTACAGCAGGTAACAGCGCTGCTCGGCGTGGTCGTAAGCGATCATCCGGGTTGTCAGGATGAAGGCTGCATCGTGTGAGTCGGATGCGTAAGCCTGAGCGCCGAGGGTTTCGCACTTGAGTTCATAACCCAGCAGGCCGACATACCCGAGGTTGAAGTCAAATGGCAGCCAGTGCGGCTGTTCGCAGTGGTAATGGTTGAGACGCGCGGCCATCAACTCAAGAAAGTCCGGTGTCGACTCCCAGGTGATGCCGTCGCTGCGTTCAACGCGCGCGCTGTGAGTGGACGTGTCATAGGTGATCGTTTCGGCAAGGCGGCCATGGGAATCGCCCATAAAGGAGAAACGCGAAAAGCCTGGTTTCACTACGCTGCTTTCGAGAAAGAAATGATGCGGCGAAGCAAGAAACTCGCTGCGAAATACACGCAATGGATCGGGGTTGTAATCAAGCGCTCTGACTTCGACATCAAAGGTCGTCATTGCCCACTCCTGATAGTTGTGATGCCGGCATCCGGCAGGTTTAGCGGGGTAGACGCTCGAGCTTGTGCCGATGCGCGATGTCTCGAAAGTTGCGCAGCAGGTCAAGCCCGGAATCGGTACAGATGGATTCGGGATGGAACTGGATGCCGTAGAGCGGTCGTTCGGTATGGCGGATACCGTGGATCATTCCGTTTTCATCCCACGCGCTGAGTTCGAAGGGCCCCTTGAGCGCCTTCACGACGAGGGAGTGATAACGAACCACTGGCATATCCACGGGGAGGCCTTTGAACACGCCTTCATTGTTGTGGCGTATATGCCTGACCCTGCCGTGCATGGGTTCCGGCGCATGGTCCACATCCATGCCATGCACGTGCGCCATGCACTGATGCCCGAGGCAAACCCCCAGCAGAGGTACATGCGCGTCGCGGATCATGTCTTCACTGATCCCCACGTCTTGCCGGCGCTTGGGTGTGCCCGGGCCTGGAGATACGATGATGCAGTCGTAGCGGCCCAAGTCGATATCGTGGGGCGACGCATCATTGGTAAAGACATCAGGTTCTTCCCCCGTTACTTGCCCCATATATTGATAGAGGTTGTAGGTGAAAGAATCGAAGTTATCGATGATCAAAGTCTTGAACATGGGGCCGGCTCTCGTTTCTTAACGCTCAAGTCGTGACATAGTTACGATCTGAAAAAGCATCTTTAACGCTGTCCAGTTCTAATACGCCGATCTGGTTGAGCAGTCGGTAGATACGTTGCAATATCGATTTTTTCATGCGTGCCTGATCCGTCGAGAAGTGCGGATCGGATTCATGAATCACTTGTTCTGCCTGCGCCTCGGTCAAACCGCAATGAGCGAGTATCTTGCGTTCGAAACCACGGCTGAGATCGGCCCCGAGAAAATCATCCAGGTAGGCCGGTAGCATTAAACCGAAGTGTTCTTGAGTTTCACGAGGCAGTTGCGGCCAGCGCTCTTTCATCAGATCCGCGAAAAATCGAGAATGACGGCCTTCGTCGCGTACATGGTCCATCATCAATGTAGTAAACGACTGAGCCAACTCCCGCTCACGGCCCAAGTTGGCAACCTCATCGGTCAAGACGTTTTCGGCGAGCGTGACGGCCAGCAGTTGGAAGTCCATGCGCATACTTTCCGGCAGGCTGGCATAGGCGCGCGCGGTGGCATCAAGTTTGCGATTGGTTTGCGGCACTTCCAGGGGTTCAATGGCGCTCTTTTTCTTCATCTGAATGATGTAGTCAAGCGCAACATGAGCATGGTAGCCCTCGTCAACGATCACCGTCAGCGCCTGCAATTTGGCCGCATCATTGATGTCTTTAATATTGTTGTGAAGCATGTCCAAACAGCACTGGATAACGAACTTTGTTTCGAGTAAGCCGACGCCGTACAAAAACTGATAAGCCGCCTGGGTCAAGATGTACGAGCGTACCTGCGGGCCCAGCTCCAGCACCAAGGGGTGCTCGCAGATAGAGCAGCGCGCCACTGGATAAATGAGCTGTTCGCTGCTGTAGTCGGGCACGAGAATGCGCGGGGTTGAGCGCACGGTCGCTTTGGCGTACCACGTGTCGGTAATTTTATTCAGCAATTGAGATTCAGGCATGACGGCCCTCCAGGGGTTGAGACACGAGGCGCGAACAGCGTCGCGGTCGACTGTGGTGTGTCTGTCAGCTAATAAAAAAGGGGTGAATCACGCGACTGTTATCCACGACGCGAAAATCTTCTTTCCGTCGGAGTGCGTGACTTTTCCGGCACGGCTGGCATGAATGCCGACATTGCGCAGCAACCGTTCAACGCCCAGGGGCGACACCGTAATTAACTTGTTTGCGCCCTGGCCGGCGGCGCTCGCCAGGGTTTCGCGCATCAAGTCGATGGCGATATCGGAAGAAAACTGAGACGCCGCTTTTTTATTTCGCACGTCGAAATCCATTGCCGCGAAGCGCGACAATTCCAGGACAGTTTGCGAATTCGGCGGTGTTTCGCCGCTTAACAACTCGGGAAATACTTCGCTCAATAAATAGGGGCGGGTGGTGCTGAGTAACCGGGCAGTGCCGATGATGTGATCATCGTCATTCCGAGCAACCACATAGACTGTGTCGTCACGATCGAATTGATCGTATTCGAGACCGTCGGTGCAATTCAGCTTCCAACCCAGGTGTTCAACGAACACTTTGTGACGATAGTGTCCTATCGCGGTCATTACAGCGGGCGGCAATGTGGATGATGTTCCGGTAATGAAGTGCACTTTTTATCACCTGGCGAGAGTCTGCCGGGCAATTAGATATAAAAATGGGTCACGGGCCACCTACCATAAATCGTAGGTTGCCCGACTGGGCGCCGCGTGCTAGTTTCGTACATGCCATGATTCTGGCACTCGAAAGCGCTATATTATTGACGCGCTGAGTATTCGATCACTCATTCACACAAGTAAACCGAGCATGGCCGCACGCACGACGGCAGCGGTTTTATTGCAGGTTTTTAGCTTGAGAATGGCATTTTTAATATGAAAGTCTATGGTGTTTTTAGACACGGTAAGAATGTCTGAAATCTCGCCTGCTGATTTTCCATCGGCGGTCCATTTGAGGACTTCCAGTTCACGAAACGTCAGGTTGGGGTCTTGTTCTTTTCGATGACGATGGGTGATGGCTCTCGACAGCGAAGAATGAGCAATGGACACCAGCCAGACAAGTTTGCTTTGAATATCCGCCAGTTCTGATGGGCTCAGTGGCTGTGCGCACCTGGATACGCTGAGCATACCGCCGGCGCCAACCAGATCGATGTGCGACTGCGACCAACCTACTTTAATGCCAAAAGCATTCGCCTCCTCCCACAGTTCAGGAGCGAGACGAAAACTTGATGCACTCCAGACCAGCGGATCCTGCGTGCGGCGCCCATGCAGGACAGCGGGATCACTCTTAACGTAGTGAGCGGCGTTGTATCGGGCTCTCCACGCATCAGGGTAATTGTCGAGAATAATGACCTTGGGCGCGGTCAGCGGCAGAGGCAGTTGCAGGCCATAAGCGCAGTAGTCAAAGCCGAGTTGCTGCGCAGTGGCGGTAATTTTCTTGAAGATGCTTTGTTCACATATGTCGAACTCAAAAATGTTCCACATATCGCTTTTCCATGTATTCATCAGACCTCCTTGTCTCTTTGCCTCAACGGCAAGTCACGTTTTCTGGGACTGTGCCTTGCTCCGCGTTACCTGATGAAGGTGCCGGGAGCGGCATTGTGACCGACCATGCACGCAGCCGATTAGCCCGTCCTTATTTTTTCAGCAGCGCCCTAATGACGCAGATCTGATCTAGCACTCATGCAGCTTTGAAATATTTAGAAACATCGCGGCGAAGATACTATCAACGGGCTGTGCGCACTAGTGAAACTATAGAGTCAAGCAAGTGACGCATCCGGCTTTGACCCACGTGTGTTTGTGGCAGACGGGTAAGCCTTCGTGCACGAGATTAGGCTTTTGAATCCATTCGATATTCTGTAGCCTTGCGCAGCTTCAGCTTTACCCGTGCTTGATGAACACACACTTCGTCCGGCGGCGCCCGAAGGGCTCCAGAGCCGGTGGTACACTCGACTTTCGCGCTACTGCGCCTGCAGGTCTTGCGAACATGACCCATATTTCCGAACGCCTACTGGTTCAAGCCCATCTCGACGCCAAGCAGCCCAAGGCCCTCAGCGCCAGTGAAGAGGCGAGCCTGCGTGCCGCCATCGCCGCCGAGCTCAAAGCGCAAGACGCGGTGCTGGTCGCCCACTTCTACTGCGACCCGGTGATTCAGGCGCTGGCCGAAGAGACCGGCGGTTGTGTTTCCGATTCCCTGGAAATGGCGCGCTTCGGCGCTGCCCACCCAGCCAAAACCGTGCTGGTGGCGGGGGTACGGTTCATGGGCGAAACCGCGAAAATCCTGACCCCGGAAAAACGTATCCTGATGCCGACCCTGGAAGCGACCTGCTCCCTGGACCTGGGTTGCCCGGTGGACGAATTTTCCGCGTTCTGTGACCAGCACCCCGAGCGCACGGTGGTGGTCTACGCCAATACCTCGGCGGCGGTCAAAGCCCGCGCCGATTGGGTGGTGACGTCCAGTTGCGCGCTGGAGATCGTCGAAAGCCTGATGGACAACGGCGAGACGATTATCTGGGGCCCGGACAAGCACCTGGGCACCTACATCCAGCGCCAGACCGGCGCCGACATGCTGCTGTGGGACGGTGCCTGCATCGTCCACGAAGAGTTCAAGTCCAAGCAGCTCGAGGACATGAAGGCGCTGTACCCGGACGCGGCGATCCTGGTGCACCCGGAATCGCCGACCTCGGTGATCGAGCTGGCGGACGCCGTCGGTTCCACCAGCCAGTTGATTGCGGCAGCGCAGCGCCTGCCGAACAAGACGTTCATTGTCGCCACCGACCGCGGCATCTTCTACAAGATGCAGCAGCTGTGCCCGGACAAGGTCTTCATCGAAGCGCCTACCGCCGGCAACGGCGCCGCGTGCCGCAGTTGCGCGCACTGCCCGTGGATGGCGATGAATACGCTGGAACGCACGTTGCAGTGCCTGCGCGAGGGCAGTAACGAGATATTCGTCGAGCCGTCGGTGATTCCGCAGGCGGTGCGGCCGCTCAAGCGCATGTTGGATTTCACCCAGGCTGCGCGGCTCAAACTGGCCGGCAACGCCTGATTCAAGGCTGCCTGGGTAAAAACTGTGGGAGGGGGCTTGCCCCCGATGGCCATAGGTATCTACACAACTCTGTAGCGCTCAACCCTAACCACGATGCGCAGCGAGTCGCTCTTGATCTTGATCTGCTTTTGATCTTGATCTCAGGCGCCCCGTTAAACCACGCTGGCCGAACGCAGGCTTGAATCCGTGGGTAACCCGGCAGGACGCCGGGTTAGCCGCACTGGGCCATGGATGGCCCATTGCGGCGGCCCACGGATTCAAGCCTGCGTTCGGGCACACCGAGCATTAGCGAGGTGCCGAGTGGTGGGGCAAGAGCGTTTTGCTTACTTTTGCGCTTTTCAAAAGTGAGCCGCCGTAAGGGCGGAACCCTAAGCAGCCGTGACCGCAGAAACGGATATGTACTCGTTCCAATCCAGCATCCCGGCCAGCCCAGAGGCCGCCATCGGGGGCAAGTCGAATCGTCGCACCGCCCCTCCCACATTTTGATCTTCACTTGGCTGGTGGTTACTTCTTTTGCTTCGGGATCCGTACCAGTTGCGTGTCCGAATAGATGTCATGCCAGCTGCGCTTTTGCTTGTCGAACAGCGACCAGATAAACCCCAGCCCCACACACAACCACGACGCAATCGACACCACAAAGCGCAACAGCGCCTGCCACAGGCTGATGCGCGTGCCGTCGGCGTTTTGCACGCGTACGCCCCACACCTGCATGCCCAGGGTCTGCCCGGAATGGGTCCAGAACTTGGCGAAAAAACCGAACAGCACAAACAGCAGGATCGTCGACAGCAATGGGTCACCGTCCAGTGCGCCGGACTCGGTGAGTGTGCGCATCTTCGCTTCACCCACGAAGGCGATCCACACCAGCTTGTAGATAAAGGCGGTGACGATCAGCAGGGCGGTGCACAACAGGAAATCATAGAACATCGCTGCCAGGCGGCGGCCCAGGCCAACGGCGGGGAACTCGCCTTGGGGGCGCAACAGGGGCTTGGGCATGGCAGGGCTCTCTGGTGAAAACGTGCAGTTTACGCAATGGCGCCCATAAAAAAGCCCCTGATGTCATATCAGGGGCTTTTTGTCGCAGGAAGGATCAGCCTTCTGCTTGTACTTCGTCAGCCTGCAGGCCTTTCTGGCCTTGCACTGACACGAAGGTGACCTTCTGGCCTTCCTTCAGGCTCTTGAAGCCGTTGCCCTGGATAGCGCGGAAATGCACGAACAGATCCGGACCGCTTTCTGGAGTGATAAAACCAAACCCTTTCTCGTCGTTGAACCACTTGACGGTACCGCTCTGACGATCAGCCATTTTCTTCTTTCCTTTGACGCTAAAAATTAATGACAGCCTCTTTCACACGAAAGAGTACTGGGCTGGGTTGCAGGAAAGTAAGAGACGTCGAACGGGTTGTAGCGTTACTACTTCAGCTACTGCCCAGGTCCAGGTTCCAAGCGACCCATGCAAACACAGTGGGCAAACTCTACGCCAACTAATATGGAAAAAACAAGCCCTGCCAGAAAGCCCGGTTTTGCTCGGGCTGATGACAGTTTGGTGAATAAATTCACGCCGGCTTATTCGATAGGCGTGCTCACTTGTTATAGGGCAATCCCTATAACAAAGACTATCGATTGTGCACTGTTATATGGCGGCTGCGTTACAGTTTAGTGCACGTAGCGCAGCCGCGTTACTTATGGAAACGATCTATCAGCCACGGAAGTAACGTTGCGGTACAAATGGCATTTTACTTACACGTAATGGCACCTTTTTCCCACGCACCAGCGCAGAAACCTCGGTATCCAGTGCGGTAAAGGCGCTGTCCAGGTAACCCATCGCCAACGGTCCGCCCAGAGAGGGACCAAAGCCACCGCTGCACACGCTGCCAATCACCGCGCCCTCTGCGTCGACGATTTCAGCGCCTTCACGTACCGGAGTGCGTTCCTGGGGCAGCAGGCCGACGCGTTTGCGGTTCACCCCGGTTTGCTGCTGGGTGAAGATCCGGTCTGCGCCAGGGAAGTCGCCGGCACGCGCGCCATCGGCACGGCGCGCTTTGGAAATCGCCCACAGCAGGCTGGCTTCGATTGGGGTGGTCTCGGTGTCCATGTCATGCCCGTACAGGCACAGGCCGGCCTCAAGGCGCAGGGAGTCGCGCGCACCCAGGCCGATCGCCTGCACTTCGGCTTCGGCCAGCAGGCTGCGGGCCAGGCTCTCGGCATTTTCAGCCGGTACGGAAATTTCGAAACCGTCTTCACCGGTATAGCCGGAGCGGCTGACGTAGCAGTCCACACCCAGCAGGCGCAGGGTGGCGAATTGCATGAACGTCATCTGGGTGACTTGCGGTGCCAGGCGCGCCAGCACCTTTACCGCCGCCGGGCCTTGCAGGGCCAGCAATGCGCGGGCTTCGAACAACGGTTCGATGCTGCACTGGTCGCCGATGTGCTGGCGCAGGTGCGCCAGGTCCTGGTCCTTGCAGGCGGCATTGACCACCAGGAACAGTTCGTCATTGCCCAGGTTGGCCACCATCAGGTCGTCGAGGATGCCGCCCTGCTCGTTGGTGAACATCGCGTAGCGCTGCATGCCTACCGGCAGGTCGATGATGTCGACCGGCACCAGGGTTTCCAGGGCTTTGGCGGCATTGGCGCCGGTCAGGCGGATCTGGCCCATGTGCGACACATCGAACAGGCCGGCCTGTTCACGGGTGTGCAGGTGCTCTTTCATGACGCCCAGCGGGTATTGCACCGGCATGTCGTAGCCGGCGAAGGGCACCATGCGCGCGCCCAGTTCGAGGTGCAGCGCGTGCAATGGGGTTTTCAACAGGGTTTCGGTGGACATGTTCAGCTCCTGAAACTTATTTTTCGAGGCCGACTCGGTCAAGTGTGGGAGGGAGCAAGCCCCTCCCACATTTTTTGACCCCTTTCAGTCAGGCGGATTACGCGTAGCTCTCGATCGACGGGCACGCACACACCAGGTTGCGATCGCCAAACACGTTGTCGACCCGGCCCACCGGCGGCCAGTACTTGCCTTCGATCAACGAGGCTACCGGGTACACCGCCTGTTCACGGCTGTACGGGTGCGTCCACTCGCCCACCAGTTCCGCTGCGGTATGCGGGGCGTTCTTGAGGGGGTTGTCGTCCTTGTCCAGGGTGCCGTTTTCCACGGCGCGAATCTCTTCGCGAATGGCGATCATGGCCTCGCAGAAGCGGTCCAGTTCTTCCCTGGATTCACTTTCGGTCGGCTCGATCATCAAGGTGCCGGCCACCGGGAACGACATGGTCGGCGCATGGAAGCCGAAGTCGATCAGGCGCTTGGCCACGTCGTCCACGCTGATGCCGCTGCTGTCCTTGAGCGGGCGCAGATCGAGGATGCATTCGTGCGCGACCAGGCCGTTGCTGCCGGTGTACAGCACCGGGTAGTGCTCTTCCAGGCGACGGGAAATGTAGTTGGCATTCAGGATCGCCAGCTGCGACGCGCGCTTGAGGCCCGCGCCGCCCATCATGCTGATGTACATCCAGGTGATCGGCAAAATGCTTGCGCTGCCGAACGGTGCGGCACACACCGCGCCTTCCTTGCGCTCCATGGCCGCATGGCCTGGCAGGAAGGGCGTGAGGTGCGACTTGACGCCAATCGGGCCAACGCCCGGGCCGCCACCGCCGTGGGGAATGCAGAAGGTTTTGTGCAGGTTCAGGTGGGAGACGTCGCCGCCGAACTTGCCCGGTGCGCACAGGCCCACCATGGCGTTCATGTTGGCGCCGTCGATGTACACCTGGCCGCCGTTGTCGTGGATGATCGCGCAGATGTCGCGAATGCCTTCCTCGAACACACCGTGGGTAGACGGGTAGGTGATCATCAGCGCAGCGAGGTGCTCGCGGTGCTCGATGGCCTTGGCGCGCAGGTCCTCGATGTCGACGTTGCCCCGTGCGTCGCAGGCGGTGACCACCACGCGCATGCCGGCCATGTTGGCGGTCGCCGGGTTGGTGCCGTGGGCCGACGATGGGATCAGGCAGATGTCGCGACGCGCTTCGCCACGGCTCTGGTGGTAGGCGCGGATCGCCAGGAGGCCGGCGTATTCACCCTGGGAACCGGCGTTCGGTTGCAGGGAAATGGCGTCGTAACCGGTGGCCGCGCAGAGCATGGCCTCCAGTTCGCTGGTCAGTTGTTGATAGCCGGCGCTTTGTGCGGCCGGGGCGAACGGGTGCAGGGCACCGAATTCGGCCCAGGTCACCGGGATCATTTCGCTGGCGGCGTTGAGTTTCATGGTGCACGAACCCAGTGGGATCATGGTGCGGTCCAGCGCCAGGTCCTTGTCGGCCAGTTTGCGCAGGTAGCGCATCAGCTCGGTTTCCGAATGGTAACGGTTGAACACCGGGTGGCTGAGGATCGGCGACTGGCGCAGCAGGGCGCTCGGCAGGGTGCTTTCGGTGGCGGCAAAGGCGGGCAGGGCCTTGCCGTCGGCGAAGATGGTCCACAGGGCTTCGATATCGGCCTGGGTGGTGGTCTCGTCGATCGACAGGCCAACGCGCTCGCCGTCCACTACGCGCAGGTTAATGCGCTGGGTGCGCGCCTTGTCGTGCAGGGCGGCAGTGTTTGCGCCGGTGTTGAGGGTGATCGTGTCGAAGAAGTGTTCCTGCTCGACCTTCAGGCCCAGGGCGGTCAGGCCCTTGGCCAGGATCGCGGTCAGTTGGTGAATACGCCGGGCGATCTGGGTCAGGCCTTCAGGGCCATGGTAAACGGCGTACATGCTGGCGATGTTGGCCAACAGCACTTGGGCGGTGCAGATGTTGCTGGTGGCTTTCTCGCGGCGGATATGTTGCTCGCGGGTCTGCATGGCCAGGCGCAGGGCCGGCTTGCCGAAACGGTCCACCGACACACCGACCAGACGGCCCGGCATGTCGCGCTTGAACGCATCCTTGGTGGAGAAGTACGCCGCATGCGGGCCGCCAAAGCCCAGTGGCACGCCGAAGCGCTGCGCGCTGCCGATGGCTACGTCGGCGCCGAACTCGCCCGGCGGGGTCAGCAGGGTCAGGGCCAGCAGGTCGGCGGCCACGGCGACCAGCGCATTGGCGGCGTGGAAGCGCTCGGTCAACTCGCGATAATCGAACACATCACCGTTGCTCGCCGGGTATTGCAGCAGGGCGCCGAAGAATGCGCTGACGTCGCTCAGTTCGCGCTCATCGCCCACCACCACATCGATGCCCAGTGGCTCGGCGCGGGTGCGCAGAACGTCGAGGGTTTGCGGGTGGCTGTGCACCGAGGCGAAGAACGCGTTGCTGCCTTTGTTCTTGCTCAGGCGCTTGCAGAAGGTCATGGCTTCGGCGGCGGCGGTGGCTTCGTCGAGCAAGGAGGCGTTGGCGATCGGCAGACCGGTGAGGTCGCTGATCAGGGTCTGGAAGTTCAGCAGCGCTTCCAGGCGGCCCTGGGAAATCTCCGGCTGGTACGGGGTGTAGGCGGTGTACCAGGCCGGGTTTTCCAGGAGGTTACGCAGGATCGGCGACGGCGTATGGCAGTTGTAGTAGCCCTGGCCGATATAGGTCTTGAACAGTTGGTTCTGGCCGGCGATGGTCTTGATCCTGGCCAGGGCCTGGGCTTCGCTCAGGCCGTCTTCCAGGCCGAGCACGCTGGTGCCCTTGATGCTTTCCGGGATCACGCTGGCGCTCAGGGCTTCGAGGGAGTCAAAACCCAGGCTGGCGAGCATGTGCTGCTCGTCTTCCTGGCGCGGGCCGATGTGGCGGGCGATGAATTCGTTGGCGGTGGTCAGATTAACGGTCATGGCGCGCTCCTCAGGCTTCAGCGTTGGCTTTGATCAGGCGGTCGTACGCATCCTGATCCAACAGCTTAGCCACTGCATCGGCGTCGGCTGGTTTAAAGCGGAAGAACCAACCTTCGCCCATCGGGTCTTCGTTGACCAGTTCGGGGCTGCCATCGAGTTTGTCATTCACTTCGAGGACTTCACCGTCCAGGGGCATGTACACACCGCTGGCGGCCTTGACCGATTCCACGGTGGACGCTTCGGCGCCCTTGTCGTAGGCCTGCAGCTCAGGCAGTTGCACGAAAACCACATCACCCAGCGCGTTCTGCGCAAAAGCGGTAATGCCCACGGTGACGCTGCCATCGGCTTCGGCGCGCAGCCATTCGTGATCTTCAGTGAAACGCAACTCGCTCATGGAAACTCCTCAGGGCCAGATTCGTCTGGTGGACGGGATTGGAATAATGGGGAGTTGCTTAGCAATATCGCGGCCAAGGTTATTAAAGTGTTACAAAACAATGGGTTATCAAAATGGGTGGTGATGCTGTGGGTTTTGGCTGTAGCGATTTCGCTACAGTTCGGCCTGAGAAAAAAAGGCTATGTGGATCAAAGCCTTGCATGGCGCGCGAAAAGCAAGGTTGTAGCGATATCGTTACGCTGTAGCGATTTCAGGACAGCGGACGTCGTTCTCAGACCAAAACCTGGAATGCCTTTCAAATGTGGGAGGGGCTTGCCCCCGATTGCGGTGGGTCAGCAATGGATGAGTTGACTGACACAATGCTATCGGGGGCAAGCCCCCTCCCACATGGGTTTGTATTCCACATTTAAATCTGCTGACTTTTGGAGCTAGGGCTTGTTGGGAATGCCGTACTTGCGCAAACGATGGGCAATCGCGGTATGGGAGGTTTGCAGACGGCTGGCCAGTTGGCGGGTCGAGGGGTAGCTGGTGTAGAGCTTTTCCAGCAGGTCGCGCTCGAAGTGTTCCACCGCTTGTTCCAGGCTGTCGATTTCGCCGTCGCTCTGGCGGGCGACGGACGTGCCGGCGATGTCGAGGTCGCCGATGTCCACCAGGCTGCTTTCACAGATGGCGGCGGCGCGGAAGATCACGTTTTGCAACTGGCGCACGTTGCCCGGCCAACGGTTGCCCAGCAGCGCCGGGTAAGTACCGGGCGCCAGGCGGCAGACGGGGCGCTGGATCTGCGCGCAGGCCTGCTGCATGAAGTAGCGCGCCAGCAGCAGGATGTCCTGGCCGCGTGCGCGCAACGGCGGTACTTCAACGTTGAGTACGTTGAGGCGGTAGAACAGGTCTTCGCGAAAGGTGCCTTCGCTGACCATCTTTTCCAGGTCGCGGTGGGTGGCGCTGAGGATGCGCACATTGACCTTCACTTCGCGGTCGCCGCCCACCCGGCGAAAGCTGCCGTCGTTGAGAAAGCGCAGCAACTTGGCCTGCAGGTACGGCGACATTTCGCCGATTTCATCGAGGAACACCGTGCCCTGGTTGGCCAACTCCATCAGCCCCGGCTTGCCGCCGCGCTGGGCGCCGGTAAAGGCCCCGGGGGCATACCCGAACAATTCACTCTCGGCGAGATTCTCCGGCAGTGCGGCACAGTTCAGTGCCAGGAACGGTGCACTGTGACGGGCGCTGATCGCATGGCAGGCACGCGCCACCAACTCTTTGCCGGTGCCGGTTTCGCCCTGGATCAACAGCGGGGCATCCAGCGCCGCCACGCGTTGCGCGCGCGCCTTCAAGGTGCGGATGACCGGGGATTCGCCCAACAGCGCGTCGAAACCTTCGGCATGGTCGTGGTGCAGCGCCGACAGTTGCTCGCCGATGCGGTTGGGCGGGTAGAGGGTGAGCAGGGCGCCGGCATCGGTGATCGGCGTGGCGTCCAGCAACAGGGTCTGGCCGTTGACGCTGATCTCGCGCAACGGCAGGCGAAAGCCATGTTCCAGCAAGGTGTCCAGCAGCCCTGGGTCGCTGAACAGCTCGGCGATGCTTTCCCCGGCCGGTTCGCGCCCGTAGAGGGCGATCAACGCCGGGTTGGCCAACAGGATCGTGCCCGCGCTGTCCAGGGCCAGCACCGGGTCGGTCATCGCCGCCAGCAGCGCGTCGAGTTGCAGGTGGCGGCGCTGGCCGGGAAGGATGTCGACCACCGTCACCGCCTGTACGCCCTGCACGCTGAACAACGCATCGCGCAGTTCCTCGAGCACCTCGGCGCTCAAGGTCGGTGCGTCGATATAGACGTTGGGCGGCACCATCTCCACCGCATCCAGGTTGAGGTTGCGCCCACCCAGCAGGGCCAGGACTTCCTGGGTGATGCCGACGCGGTCGATGAAGCTGACGTGGATACGCATGGGGCGATTGCAATTCTGGGGAGCAGAGGCGGCAAGTATGCCTTGGCGCGGGGCGCAGGTGAAATCTGACAACTGATGGAGATCAAATGTGGGAGGGGCGGTGCGACGATTCGACTTGCCCCCGATGCGGTGTGTCAGCTACAGACTTGTTGGCTGATTCACCGCTATCGGGGGCAAGCCCCCTCCCACATTTTGCACAGTGTTGTGTCAGTGCAGTGGGGTTACTCCAGGTGTTCGGGCTTGACCGGGTCGCCGGATTTCACATCCAGCTGATGGCGCACATCTTCGAACATCAAGTCGTACTGCTTGTGCATCGACCCGTTCAGCACGGCCATTTTCGGCATGCCGTATTTCTGCGCGATGTTCATCGCATGCCGGGCAAAGTCGAACGCCTGGTCCTTGGGCAGGAAGAACTCTTCCTTGAGGTCCTTGCCCTGCACCGAACCGTGCAGCTTGAACAACATGCCCTTGCCTTCCTTGGGGTCCTGGCTGACTTCATAGTCGATGCACAGGTTGTAGCTGTAGTCATGCTCGTTGAGTGCGTGACGTTCGACGTGCAAGTGTCCCGGTTCAAAGGTAGCCATAGGCAAATCTCCTCTACTTCACAGATAGGTGATGCCAGGTGTCGCCGTGCTGATGCGGGTGCCGGCGTGGCCCTGGACGATGGCTTCGATGTCCGAGAGTGAACCGATCACGGCGGTTTTGCCAGTCTGACGGGCGAACTCGCAGGCCGCTTGCACCTTGGGCCCCATGGAGCCGGCGGCGAAGCCGAGTTTTTCCATTTCGTCCGGGTGGGCGTGGCCGATGGCCTTCTGGGTGGGCTTGCCGTAGTCGATAAAGGCGGCGTTGACGTCGGTGGCGATCACCAGCAGGTCGGCGTCCAGTTGCGAAGCCAGCAAGGATGAACACAAGTCTTTATCAATCACGGCTTCAATACCGCGCAGCTTGCCGTCTTCGCCATACATCGTCGGAATGCCGCCGCCGCCGGCGCAGATCACGATGGCGTTTTTTTCCAGCAGCCACTTGATCGGGCGGATTTCAAAGATGCGTTTCGGGCGGGGGCTGGCCACCACACGGCGGTATTTGTCGCCATCCGGGGCAATCGCCCAGCCTTTTTCAGCGGCGAGTTTTTCGGCTTCGGCTTTGGTATACACCGGGCCGATGGGCTTGGTCGGGTTCTGGAAGGCCGGGTCCCTGGCGTCCACTTCAACCTGGGTAAGCAGGGTGGCGAAGGGCACTTCGAAGTCCAGCAGGTTGCCCAGTTCCTGTTCGATGATGTAGCCGATCATGCCTTCGGTTTCGGCGCCCAGCACGTCCAGCGGGTAGGGCGAGACGCTGGTGTAGGCCGCCGCCTGCAACGACAGCAGGCCGACTTGCGGGCCATTGCCGTGGGCGATCACCAGCTCGTTGCCGGCGTGGATCTTGGCGATCTGCTCGGTGGCGATGCGGATATTGGCGCGTTGGTTGCCCGCGGTCATGGGTTCACCACGGCGCAGGAGGGCGTTGCCGCCCAGGGCTACGACGATGCGCATAATGCAATCCTTCTAGAGCTCGCAATCCTGTGTAGGAGCGAGCTTGCTCGCGAAGGAGGTCAACGATAACGCGCCCATTCTGAATGAACGCGGTGCCCTTGAGTTTTTCGCGAGCAAGCTCGCTCCTACAGTGTGATCGCAGCAGGGTTTAGATATCCGCCAACGCCGACACCAGGATCGCCTTGATGGTGTGCATGCGGTTTTCCGCCTGCTCAAAGGCAATGTTGGCCGGCGATTCGAAGACTTCCTCGGTCACTTCCACGCCATTGGCCAAGTGCGGATAGCGTGCGGCGATGTCCTTGCCGACCTTGGTTTCGCTGTTGTGGAACGCCGGCAGGCAGTGCATGAACTTCACCCGTGGGTTGCCCGAGGCCTTCATCATCCTGGCGTTGACCTGGTACGGCAGCAGTTGCTCGATACGCTCGTCCCAGGCTTCCACCGGTTCGCCCATGGACACCCAGATATCGGTGTGGATGAAGTCCACACCCTTGACCGCTTCGGCCGGGTCTTCGGTGATGGTGATGCGTGCGCCGCTTTCTTCAGCGAAGGCCTGGCACTGCTTGATGAAGTCGTCGTGTGGCCACAGCGCTTTTGGCGCGCCGATGCGCACGTCCATGCCGAGCTTGGCGCCGATCATCAGCAACGAGTTGCCCATGTTGTAGCGCGCATCCCCGAGGTAGGCGTAGCTGATGTCATGCAGCGGCTTGTCGCTGTGCTCGCGCATGGTCAGGGTGTCGGCGATCATTTGCGTGGGGTGGAATTCGGCAGTGAGACCGTTGAACACCGGCACGCCGGCGAACTTGGCCAGCTCTTCGACGATTTCCTGCGCAAAGCCACGGTACTCGATGGCGTCGAACATGCGGCCCAGTACACGGGCCGTATCTTTCATGCTTTCCTTGTGGCCGATCTGCGACGACACCGGGTCGATGTAGGTGACGTGGGCGCCCTGGTCATGAGCCGCCACTTCGAACGCGCAACGGGTGCGGGTCGAGGTTTTTTCAAAGATCAGCGCGATGTTCTTGCCTTTGAGGTGTGCACGCTCGGTGCCGGTGTACTTGGCGCGCTTGAGGTCGCGGGACAGGTCCAGCAGGTAGTTCAACTCGCGGGTGGTGTGGTGCATCAGCGACAGCAGGCTGCGGTTGCGCATATTGAAAGCCATGATGGAATCTCCTTAATAGTCGATAGGGTCGCGGATGATCGGGCAGGTCATGCAGTGGCCGCCGCCACGGCCTCGGCCCAGTTCACCGGCGCTGATGGTGATGACTTCCACCCCGGCCTTGCGCAGCAGGGTATTGGTGTAGGTGTTGCGGTCGTAGCCGATCACCACGCCAGGTTCCACGGCCACCACGTTGTTGCCGTCATCCCACTGCTCGCGTTCGGCGGCGAAGCTGTTGCCGCCGGTCTCGACCACACGCAGGGCCTTGAGGTTGAGCGCTGCGGCGACGGTCTCGAGGAAGTTGGTTTTCTCGCGTTGGATATCGATACCGTGCGGCTTGCTCTCGTCAGGGCGCAGGGTGAAGGGCACGATCTGGTTGACCACTTCGGGGAAGACGGTGACCAGGTCGCGGTCGCAGAAGCTGAACACCGTGTCCAGGTGCATCGCCGCGCGGGATTTGGGCAGGCCGGCGACGATCACCCGTTCCACCGCGTTGTTCTTGAACAGATTGCGCGCCAGTTGGCCGATGGCCTGGTGCGACGAGCGTTCGCCCATGCCGATCAACACCACGCCGTTGCCGATTGGCATCACGTCACCGCCTTCCAGCGTGGCGGCGCCGTGGTCCTGGTCGGGGTCGCCGTACCAGATCTGGAAGTCGGCGTTGGTGAATTCCGGGTGGAACTTATAGATGGCGCTGGCCAGCAGGGTTTCCTGGCGTCGCGCCGGCCAGTACATCGGGTTGAGCGTCACGCCGCCGTAGATCCAGCAGGTGGTGTCGCGGGTGAACTGGGTATTGGGCAGCGGCGGCAGGATGAAACTGGCGTGGCCGAGGAAGTCGCGGAACATCTCGATGGTCCTGCCACCGAAGCTGCTCGGCAGATCATCGGCCGACACGCCACCGATCAGGAACTCGGTGATCTTGCGCGGCTCCAGGCTGCGCAGCCAGGAACCGACCTCTTCGACCAGGCCCAGGCCAACCGTATTGGCGGTGATCTTGCGCTGCAGAATCCAGTCCAGCGCTTCGGGGATGGCGACGATGTCGGTCAGCAGGTTGTGCATTTCCAGCACATCAATGTCCCGCTCGCGCATCTTGGTGACGAAGTCGAAGTGGTCGCGTTTGGCCTGGGCCACCCAGAGCACGTCATCGAACAGCAGTTCGTCGCAGTTGTTGGGGGTCAGCCGCTGATGGGCCAGGCCTGGGGAGCACACCATGACTTTGCGCAGTTTGCCGGCTTCGGAATGGACGCCGTATTTCACTTTTTCCGTGGTCATTACAGATCCTCCAGTGAACAACAATTACAGGGTCAGGAAGCCGTCGTAGAGCCCATAGGCCGCCACCAGGGCGCCAATGATCACTGCGGTGAAAATCAGCTTCTCGACGTTGGTGAATATCGGTTTGCCCAGCTCATGCTTGGCCTTGGCGAACAGGATCGCGCCGGGGGCGTAGAGCAGGGCCGAAAGCAGCAGGTATTTGGTGCCGCCGGCGTAGAGCAGCCAGATCGCATAGATCAGGGCGAGGGCGCTGATGAACAGGTCTTTGCGCCGCTCCTTGAAGGCGTTCTCGTAGGTTTCGCCGCGTACCGCCAGCAGCAGGGCGTAGGCCGCCGACCACAGATAGGGCACCAGGATCATCGAGGTGGCGAGGTAGATCAGCGACAGGTAAGTGCTGGCGGAAAACAGCGTGATGATCAGGAACAGTTGCACCATCGCGTTGGTCAGCCACAGGGCGTTGACCGGCACGTGGTTGGCGTTTTCGCGGCGCAGAAACGCCGGCATGGTGTGGTCCTTGGCGGCGGCGAACATGATCTCCGCACACAGCAGCACCCATGACAGCAACGCGCCCAGCAGGGAAATGATCAAGCCGACGCTGATCAGCACCGCGCCCCAGTGGCCCACCACATGCTCCAGCACGGCGGCCATCGACGGGTTCTGCAGCTTGGCCAGTTCCGGCTGGGTCATGATCCCCAGGGACAGCACGTTCACCAGCATCAGGAACAGCAGCACGGTGATAAAACCGATCACGGTGGCCTTGCCGACGTCGCTGCGTTTTTCCGCCCGGGACGAGAAGATGCTCGCGCCCTCGATACCGATGAACACCCACACGGTGACCAGCATCATGTTGCGCACCTGGTTCATCACGCTACCCAAGTCCGGGTTTTTCACGCCCCAGATGTCAGCGGTGAAGATGTCCAGCTTGAACGCGAACAGCGCGATCAACACGAACAGCACCAGTGGCACCACCTTGGCGACGGTGGTCACCAGGTTGATGAACGCCGCTTCCTTGATCCCGCGCAGCACCAGGAAATGCACGGCCCACAGCAACACCGACGCGCCAATCACGGCGGCGAGGGTGTTGCCTTCGCCAAAGATCGGGAAAAAGTAACCGAGGGTGCTGAACAGCAGTACGAAGTACCCGACGTTGCCCAGCCAGGCACTGATCCAGTAACCCCAGGCGGACGAGAACCCCATGTAGTCGCCGAAGCCGGCCTTGGCGTAGGCGTAGACACCGCCGTCCAGGTTTGGCTTGCGGTTGGCGAGGGTCTGGAACACGAAGGCGAGGGTCAACATGCCGATCGCGGTAATCACCCAGCCAATCAACACCGCGCCGACGTCGGCACTGGCGGCCATGTTTTGCGGCAATGAGAAGATCCCACCGCCAATCATCGAGCCCACCACGAGTGCAACCAGTGCGCCAAGCCTTAGTTTTCCGGGTGAATCAGACATTGTGTGACTCCAATGCAGGAGAGAGAGATCACAGAATAATTCCGTGGGCTAATCAAATAGCTGACTCAGATCACTTCATTGGCACATTCCATTGTAAATTAATGACTTGGCATGGAAGTTCGTGGGACGATGAAAATCCCGAAGAAGCGCTTTGCAGAGCGCTTCTTGCGTGTTGATTAATCATTTGGTGTGGCGTGGATGTATGACGCTAGTTCGTATTCGCGAATGTGCAAACTTTTTAATGAAGTTTGACGACTGCGTCATGTCACGCTTATTTAAATTCTAAATAAGCCTGAACTTACTGTTTTTAAATGCCTTTATGTTATGAGTGCACTGCACTCATTAATTGAATTGATGCCCAAGTGACTGCTGAGAAACTTATCCGAGGAACTTTAATGTCCCAACCCGCGCAGAAACTTCGGCTCAGTGCCCTGATCGCCCTGGTGGTGGGTTCGATGATTGGCGGTGGGATCTTTTCCCTGCCGCAAAACATGGCCGCGCGCGCTGGCGTGGGCGCTGTGCTGATCGGCTGGGCGATCACCGCGGTCGGCATGCTGACCCTGGCCTTCGTATTCCAGACCCTGGCCAACCGCAAGCCGGAACTGGATTCCGGCGTGTACGCCTACGCCAAGGCCGGGTTTGGCGACTACATGGGGTTTTCGTCCGCCTGGGGTTACTGGATCAGCGCGTGGATGGGCAACGTCGGGTACTTCGTCTTGCTGTTCAGCACCCTCGGTTACTTTTTTCCGGTGTTCGGCCAGGGTAATACGCCGCTGGCCATCGGCTGTGCGTCGGTGCTGCTGTGGGCCGTGCATTTTCTGGTGATGCGCGGGATCAAGGAGGCGGCGTTCATCAACCAGGTCACCACGGTGGCGAAAATTGTGCCGCTGCTGATGTTTATCGTGATTGCCGCCGTGGCGTTCAAGGCCGACATCTTCAGCCGCGATATCTGGGGCCTGGGCAACCCGCAAATGGGCAGTGTGACGGAGCAGGTGCGCCACATGATGCTGGTCACGGTGTTTGTGTTCATCGGTATTGAAGGTGCCAGCGTCTACTCGGCGCGGGCCGAGAAACGCGCGGACGTGGGCCGTGCCACGGTGATTGGGTTTCTCGGTGTGCTGGCGCTGCTGGTGCTGGTGAATGTGCTGTCCCTGGGGATCATGAGCCAGCCGGAACTGGCGCAATTGCAAAACCCCTCCCTGGCCGGGGTGCTGGAACATATCGTCGGGCCCTGGGGGGCGATATTGATCAGCCTCGGCCTGGCGGTTTCGTTGCTGGGGGCGCTGCTGTCGTGGGCGTTGCTGTGTGCCGAAATCCTCTACGCCACCGCCCAGGACAAGACCATGCCGGCGTTCCTGAAGAAGGAAAATGCCAACCAGGTGCCGGTCAACGCGCTGTGGCTGACCAACGTGATGATCCAGGTTTTCCTGGTCATCACGCTGTTTTCAGCCAGTACCTACACCACCCTGATTTACCTGGCATCGTCGATGATTCTGGTGCCGTACCTGTGGTCGGCGGCCTATGCGGTGCTGTTGAGCGGGCGTGGGGAAACCTACGAAGGCGCCCAGCGTCGACGCATCAAGGACCTGCTGGTGGGCCTGATTGCCCTGGCTTACGCCGTATGGCTTTTGTATGCCGGCGGCCTGAAATACCTGCTGCTGTCGGCGCTGTTGTATGCCCCCGGTGTGATTCTGTTCGCCCAGGCCAGGCGCGAGCAGGGCCAGGCGTTGTTCACCCCGGTGGAAAAAGGCATTTTCGGGTGTGTACTGGCAGGCGCCGCAGTGGCGGCCTACGGGCTGTACAGTGGGGTGTTGTCGTTGTGACATGTCGGAAATTGATAGTGGGTGTACTGGCCCCATCGGGGCATAGGTATCTACACAACTCAGCAGCGCCCAACCGTAACCACGATGCGAAGCGAGCCGCTCTTGATCTGGCTTTTGATCTTGATCTGCTTGTGATCCTAGGCGCCCCGTTAAACCACGCTGGCCGAACGCAGGCTTGAATCCGTGGGTAACCCGGCAGGACGCCGGGTTAGCCGCACTGGGCCATGGATGGCCCATTGCGGCGGCCCACGGATTCAAGCCGGAGAGAGGGCACACCGAGCCTAGGCGAGGTGCCGAGTGGTGGGGCAAGAGCGTTTTGCTTACTTTTGCGCTTTTCAAAAGTGAGCCGCTGTAAAAGCGGAACCCTAAGTAGCCGTGACCGCAGAAACGGATATGTACTCGGTCCAATCCAACATCCTGGTCGACCCAGAGGCCGCCATCGGGGGCAAGCCCCCTCCCACATTTGGACCACGGAGCGCCAGGTAGATACGCGTTAGATCCCTCGCCACAGGTGCGGTGTCGCACCAAAATTGTGTAGGTACCTATGCTCATCGGGGGCAAGCCCCTCCCACTTTTGAATGGGTTCACAAAGCAAAATGTGGGAGGGGGCTTGCCCCCGATGGCGGTCTTCAGATCACCACTGCGCTCGATGCGACCCCAATTCCCCCGCCGGCAAATCCCATTGCAGCGGCGTACCGCTGATCGTCAGCGGCGCCAGCAGTCGATGCGCCGGGCCCCAGGCGGTCTGTTCCACCACCAGGCCTTGATCACCCGCATCTTCGGCCCGCAACGCCGGTTGCTCCGGCACCTGCCCCGCATCCACCAATAACTTCGCCGTACGGGCCAGCGACAATCGCGCCGAACCCCCGCGCCCGGACTTCAAGCGTTCGCTCAAGGCTTGGATCGCACTGGCCGCCATCAGGTACCCGGTCGCGTGGTCCAGCGCCTGCACCGGCAGCGGCGACGGCTTATCCACCTGTTTCCAGGCCATCCCGGCCTCGGCAATCCCGCTGCTCATCTGCACCAGGCTGTCAAAGCCGCGCCGATTGCGCCACGGGCCGCTCCAGCCGTAAGCATTGAGGCTGACATCGATCAGGCCCGGCGCGATGCGTTGCAGCGCGTCGCTCGCGTAGCCCAGTTGCTCCAGCGCATCGGCGCGGTAACCGTGGAACAGAATGTCGGCGTTTCTGAGCAACGCTTCGAAGACCTGCCGACCCTCGGCGCTCTTCAGGTCAAGACGCGCGCAGCGCTTGCCCAGGGTCATTTCCGGCACCACGCCGGGTTCGTCCCAGGTCGGCGAGTCGATGCGCAATACGTCTGCGCCCAGGCCCGCGAGAAAACGACTGGCGACCGGGCCGGCCAGGACGCGGGTCAAATCCAGCACCTTGATACCGGCCAGCGGTCGGGCCGTGGTGCCGAGCCAGGGTTGGTTGCCGGCGGTGGCGAAGGCCTGCCGCTGTATCAGTGGCTCGGCATTCACCGCCAAGCCCTGGGGGTGGCCCTGCCAGGCTTGCCAGGTGCGCATTTGCGCCGCGCAACCGCCTTCGTCGACCACCGCCTGTTCCAGTTCGGCGGCGTTCCACTTGGCGACGTTATGCGCCATTTGCGCGCGTTCGGTGACCTTGCCCAACACCCGTTCGGCCGCGGCGCGGTGATGGGGCGCGTTGGTGTGCAAGCGAATCCAGCCGTCGGCGCTTGCGTAGTCACCGGCTATCGGGTCCCACAGCGGCGGCACTTGCCAGCCCAGTGGGCGAATCGATGAGGAAAACCACAACGAGGCGAGGCGACGGTCTACGCTGATGCTCGGCAAGCGTGCGGTCTGTTGACGGATAAGCTCGGCAACGGCCTGACCGGCGGCGCCGATGCTGGCGGCGGCCAGGTCAGTCACGGCAAAGGCCGAGGGCAGGGCGCCGGGCTCGCTCAGGGTCAGTGGGGTAGGCGGCAGATCGAGTGCGGCTTGGATGGGTGTCAGCAGGTCGGTCATCGAAGGCCCTCCATAAGAGAAGGGCCACTATAGAAGATCGTCAGGCCGGTGTGGCAACCCCGGGCACCAATGGCAGTTCGAGACTGGCGACAAAGCCGCCGCCCTGATGATTGGCCAGGATCAGTTGGCCGCCATGGCGTTCGGCGGCGCGACGTGCGATCGCCAGGCCCAGGCCGTGACCTTGCGCGGTCTGGCCGGGTGCGCGGTAGAACGGCTCGCCCAGTTGGTTCAGGTGCTCGGCTTCAACGCCGGGGCCGTGATCGCGCACACTGATCAGGATCCGTTCACCGTGCCGCTGCGCGTGCAACTCGATGGCTTGGCCGGCCGGGTTGAAGCGCTGGGCATTGCGCAGCAGGTTGTCCACGGCGCGCTCGATCATGGTCGGCCAGCCCTTGAGGCGCAGGTCGGGTTCAGCCGTCAGTTGCACCTCTTGCTCCGGCGCGCTGAGCTGGGCGTCTTTTTGCAGGGTCTTGAGCAATGGGTTGAGGTCGATCTCTTCGGCGCTGGCGTTGTCGGCATCCACCCGGGCCAGGACCAGAATCTCACTGATCAAGGCTTCCAGGCGGTCGCATTCGCGGGTCAGGCGCGGCCAGAGTTTTTCCCGATCTTCGGGGCTGGCGCGTTCGGCCAGGGCCAGGGCGATACGCAAGCGGGCCAGGGGCGAGCGCAGTTCGTGGGAGACGTCGCGCAACAGTTGGCGCTGGCTGCCGATCAGGCTTTGCAGGCGGGCGCCCATGCGGTTGAAGTCGGTGGCCAGGACGCCGAATTCATCGCGGCGGTTGGCCAGTTGCGCCAGGCTGTTCTGTTGATACGTGGCCTGGCCCAGGTCATGCACCGCGCCGCGCAGTCGGCTGAGCGGTCGGGTGATCGACAACGTCACCAACAGGCTGAACAGCGTCAGCACCACCAGGGCAATGGCCAGGGCGCTGAACGGCCATAACAGGCTGCTGCGGTGCCAGGCGTCCAGCTCCGGATGAGGAATGCGATAGATCAGCAGGTAGGTGTCGCCGGTTTTTTCGCTGGTGTATTCGGCGGTCAGGCGGCGCCAGGGCAGGTGGCTGTCCTGGCTGTCATTCTGCCGGGCTTCAAGGGCGGCGGCGCGGCGCGGGAAGGTGCCGCGTACCACCGGCTCGCCGCCCTCGTTGAGCACTTGCACGTCAATGTGGTACTGGCGCTTGCGTTGCTGCAGCAACTCCTGGGCAGCCTCTTCGCCCTGGGCTTCGTAGAGTTGCGTCCACTCTTGCGCCAGATTGTTGAGGCCGGGATGGCGGCTGAGAATCCAGGCGTCCTGGTTCAGCATATGCCCGAGCAGGATCGACAACCCCGCAACCAGGGCGATGGCCAACCAGAAACTCGCCAGGATGCGCCAGAACAATGACCGCACGGGAAACCCTCAAACAGGAAAAGCCCAGCGGCGGGGAGCCACTGGGCTGGGAGCATTAACGCTGGGGCATTATTGCGCTTTTTGCGGCTGTTGCGCTTTCCAGGCCTGGAATTCCTTCCATTCGGCACGACGCTGCTCTTGTTGCTTGACGATCTCGTCGAACTTCTTCTGCTGGTCGGGCTTGAGGATGGCGCGGATATCGGCCTGGGTTTTCTGCTTGCCGGCAGCGATCTCGTCCTGCATGGCTTTCTGGTCGGCGGCCGGCAGTTTGTCCAGGTACTTGCGGGTCAGGTCTTTGCGAGCGTGCCATTGGTCACCCATCAGCTTGCGGATCTGCTCGTGTTGTTCCGGGCTCAAATCCAGCTGGCGGAACGGGCCGCCTTTACCACGCGGGCCGTGTTCACCGTGACCCGGGCCACCCATCATGTGGCCTTCCGGACCGCCCATCGGGCCTGGGCCTGGACCTGGGCCTTCCGGCATGGCGGCCATGGCGACGGTAGGCAGTGCAGCGGCGAACATCAAAGCGATAAGGGTCTTGCGCATGGTGATTCTCCTGTCTCTATTCCGGTGAGTCCGGATGTGAGTAGATTACCCAGGGCAAGGTCAGCCGCCGTCAGCGGAGCGTAAAGGTTTGGTAAGGCCCGATCGTTCCCACGCTCTGCGTGGGAATGCATCCCGTGACGCTGCGCGTCACCCACGCTCAAGGTGCGTAGTAGTAACCACGGCTACGCAGCGCCACGATCCGCGGCCGACCGTCCGGGTGCGGGCCGATCTTCTTGCGCAGGTTACTCACGTGCATGTCCAGGCTGCGATCGTACAGGGTCAATTTGCGGCCCAGGGCGATCTGCGCCAGTTCCTGTTTATCCAGCGGTTCGCCGGGTTGGCGCAGCAAGGCCTCGAGCAGGCGGCTTTCGGAGACCGTCAGGGTAAATTCCTGTTCGTCGATGCTGACCACCCCGCGCACCGGGCTGAAGCACAGGTCGCCCAGCTCCAGTTGGGTCGACACCGCAGCCGGATGACTGCGGCGCAGTACGGCGCGCAGGCGCGCAGTGAGTTCGCGCGGGTCGCAAGGCTTGGCCAGGTAATCGTCGGCGCCCAGTTCCAGGCCGAGGATGCGGTCCAGGGGTTCGCCCCGGGCCGACAGCATCAGCACCGGCAACTCCGGGTGGTCGTTGCGCAACTGCTTGAGCAACTCCAGGCCACTGCCGTCAGGCAGCATCACGTCGAGCACCACCGCCGCCGGAGCGGCTTCGGCCAGGGCCTTGCGGGCGCTGGAGCCGTCATGGCAGGCGCGCACCTGGAAACCTTCCTGGCTCAGCCAACTGACCAGCAGCTCGCAGAGCTCCTGGTCATCATCTATCAGTAACAGCTCGCTCATGACTCACTCAATTTAGCCATTGTCGACGACGACGGTGCCCACCGCTGGCGAAGATGCCACACAGCAGGGCGATCAGTGCGACGCCCGCACCGGTGACAAACCATTGCTGCTGCTCGGTCAACCATCGGGTCAAGGCGCCGTCCTGTGTCTCTTTGAGTTGCTGGGCCAGGCGTTGGTTCTCCTGGCGCAGACGACTCAGTTGCGCGCTTTCGCGGGTGGCTTGCGCGCTTTGCAGCTGCTTGCTCAGTTCTTCGCGCAGCCCTTCGCTTTCTTTCAAACGTTGCTGCAGTTCGGTGACCTGGCTGTGGGGACTCAAGGACAGCGGCGTGGCGCTGCCGCTATTGGAGGTCTCTTCAGCCTGGGCCGTCGCCCCGAGGGTTAACACTGCCAACAGACACAACTGACGTAAGCGCATCGGAACTCCTGATTCCACACGAATATTCAGAACGTTATCGGCAGGTTACCGGGAATAATGAGCCATCAGGCGGGCGCCCAAGCGTTTTGGTCGGGCGCCACCGGGCTCAGGGCAGGACTTGCTTGAACGGCTTGATCACGACATCAGCGTAGACACCCGCCGCGACATACGGATCAGCCTTGGCCCACGCCTGGGCATCGGCCAGGGACGCGAACTCGGCAACGATCAGGCTGCCGGTGAAACCCGCGTCGCCCGGGTCGTTGCTGTCGACGGCCGGGTGCGGGCCGGCCAGTACGATGCGGCCTTCGGTTTGCAACTGCTTGAGGCGTTCGACATGGGCGGGGCGCACGCTCAGGCGTTTTTCCAGCGAGTTGGCAACATCGGTGGCAATGATGGCGTAGAGCATGTCAGTCCTCGGTTTTCGGCGTGGTGGCGGCAGTGTCATGCAGGTGGCGCGACAGGTAGATACCCTGGCCGACCAGGAACAGCAGGGTCATGGCCAGGCTGCCGAACACCTTGAAGTCGACCCAGTAGTCTTGAAAGGTAAACGCCACGAACAGGTTGGCGGCACCGCAGAAGATGAAGAACACGATCCAGGCCACGTTCAAGCGTACCCAGATCGGCTCCGGCAAGGTCAGCGCGTGGCCCATGATCCGCTTGATCAACAGGCGATCACCAATGAAGTGGCTGCCGATGAAGACCAGGGCGAACAGCCAGTTGACCACCGGGGCTTTCCACTTGAGGAAGGTTTCGCTGTGGAAGGCCAGGGTCAGGCCGCCGAATACCAGGCAGGCGACGAGGGTCAGCCACTGGCTTTTTTCCAGCTTGCGCTGGGAGATGAAGATGGCGCCGTAAACCACGATGGAGCTGATGATCAGCACGGCGGTGGCACTGTAGATGCCGCCGAACGAGAGTTCGTGACCGGCGATGTCGATGACCCTGGGGTCGAGTTTGGTAACGATGAAAAACAGCAACAGCGGGATGAAGTCGATGAATTGTTTCACAGTAAGAGCCAGAAGCTGGATGTGGCGGCATAATAACAAACATCCTTGGTTGCGATAGCGCCAGCTGACTTGAGGTTACACACTCCCGTGAATGTTGATTTGCACTGCCACAGCACGGCCTCCGACGGCGCCCTGGCGCCAGCGGTACTGGTTGCGCGTGCGTTTGAAAAAGGCGTGCGAGTGCTGTCGCTGACCGACCACGACACCCTCGAAGGTCTCGACGAGGCCCGCACGGCGGCCCATGCACTGGGCATGCAACTGGTCAACGGCGTTGAATTGTCCTGCACCTGGGGCGGTGCCACCATTCATGTGCTCGGCTACGGTTTCGAGCAGAACGCCCCGGCCCTGGTGGCCGCCATCGCCCAATTGCACGATGGCCGCTGGCTGCGGTCCGAAGAAATAAGCCGCAAGCTCAGCCTCAAAGGCATGCCCGGCGCCCTTGACGGCGCCCGCGCTGTCCAGCAGGAACTGGGCGACAGCGGTAACGCGCCGGCCCGTCCGCACTTTGCCGACTGGATGGTGCGTGAGGGGTTCGTCAAGGATCGCGCCGAGGCCTTCCGTAAATGGTTGGGCGCGGGCAAGCTGGGCGATGTGAAGCAGCACTGGCCGACCCTGGAAGACACCGTCGGCACCCTGCGGGCCGCCGGGGCCTGGGTCAGCCTGGCGCACCCCTGGCATTACGATTTCACCCGCAGCAAGCGCCGCAAGCTGATCGGCGACTATATTGGAGCGGGCGGCCACGCGATCGAAGTGGTCAACGGGCATCAACCTGCCGAGCAGGTTGGCAGCCTGGCGATCCTGGCGCGCGAATTTGGTCTGCTGGTCAGTGCCGGCAGTGATTTTCATGGCCCAGGCGGCTGGTCCGAGATCGGCGAGTATCGCCAGGTCCCGGAAGATCTGCCGCTGTTGTGGGGGCGATTCAAGCATGACCCCATTATTGCCACCGTCTGAACAGGTAGAACACGTGAGTCAATTCTTCCAGATTCATCCGGAAAACCCCCAGGCGCGCCTGATCAAGCAGGCGGTCGAGATCATTCGCGCCGGCGGCGTGGTGATCTATCCAACTGATTCGTCCTACGCCATCGGCTGCCAGATCGGCGACAAGGGCGCGGTCGAGCGGGTCAGACGCCTGCGTGAGCTGGACAAGAATCATAACTTCGCGCTGATCTGCAGCGACTTGTCGCAGTTGGGGCTGTTCGCCAAGGTCGACACGGGCACCTTCCGCTTGCTCAAGGCGCACACGCCGGGGCCCTACACCTTTATTCTCAACGCCACCCGCGAAGTGCCGCGCCTGCTGCTGCACCCGAAGAAGCGCACCATCGGCCTGCGCGTGCCGGAACACCCGATCGCCCTGGCGCTGTTGGCCGAGTTGGGCGAGCCGCTGATGAGCGTGTCGTTGATCATGCCGGGCGATACCGAACCGCTGGAAGACCCGTATGAAATGCGCCAGTTGCTGGAGAAGCAGGTGGATCTGATCATCGACGGCGGCTTCGGGGGCGGCAAGGCGTCTACCGTGATCAACCTGGCCGACGGCGAGCCTGAAGTGATCCGTGTGGGCTGCGGCGACCCTACGCCGTTTATGGTCGAGGCCTGAATGTCGGTCGTGGAAACCGTCGATCCCCAGGCGGGCGCCCAGCAGGAACTGCCATTTGCCATGGTCTATGGCCAGGCGGTCATGGAAATGCCGCTGGATTTGTACATCCCGCCCGACGCCCTGGAGGTCTTTCTCGAGGCCTTCGAAGGCCCGCTGGACTTGCTGCTGTACCTGATTCGCAAACAGAACATCAACATCCTCGATATTCCCGTGGCGGAAATCACCCGGCAGTACATGGGCTATGTCGAATTGATGCAGTCGGTGCGACTGGAACTGGCCGCCGAATACCTGGTGATGGCCGCCATGCTCGCCGAGATCAAGTCGCGCATGCTGCTGCCGCGCTCGGAAGCGGTCGAAGCCGAAGAAGATGACCCGCGCGCCGAACTGATCCGTCGCTTGCAGGAATACGAGCGCTTCAAGGCTGCGGCCGAAGGTATCGACGGTTTGAGTCGGGTAGGCCGCGATGTGGTGGTGCCCAAGCTGGACGCGCCCGAGGCGCGCGCGCGCAAGCTGTTGCCTGACGTCAGCCTGGAAGAATTGCTGATGTCCATGGCCGAGGTGCTGCGCCGTGGCGACATGTTCGAAAGCCACCAGGTCAGCCGCGAAGCCCTGTCCACCCGCGAGCGTATGAGCGATGTGCTGGAGCGCCTCAAGGGCGGCGGCTTTGTGCCGTTTGTCGAGCTGTTCACCGCAGAAGAAGGGCGCCTGGGCGTGGTGGTGACCTTCATGGCGATCCTGGAGCTGGTCAAGGAGTCCTTGGTCGAGCTGGTCCAGAATGAGCCGTTTGCGGCTATCCATGTGCGGGCGCGAGCCGAATAACGAGCTGAATCGATGAATCTGACTGAACCCCGCGAACTGGCGCCCTTGCTGGAAGCTTTCCTCCTGGCCTCGGGCAAGCCGCAATCCCTGGAGCGCCTGTTCGAACTTTTTGAAGAGGCCGAACGCCCCGAACCGCCTGTGTTCAAGAAGGCGCTGGAGATCCTGCGCAAGTCCTGCGACGGTCGTGCCTTTGAGTTGCGTGAAGTGGCGTCGGGGTATCGCCTGCAGATCCGCGAGAAATTTTCCCCGTGGGTGGGACGCTTGTGGGAGGAACGCCCGCAGCGTTATTCACGGGCGATGCTGGAGACCATGGCGTTGATCGCCTATCGCCAGCCGATCACCCGGGGCGAGATCGAAGATGTGCGGGGCGTGGCGGTCAACAGCCATATCGTCAAGACGCTGCTGGAACGCGAGTGGATTCGCATCGTCGGCTACCGTGACGTGCCGGGCAAACCGGCGATGTTCGCCACCACCAAAGTGTTCCTCGACCACTTCAACCTGAAAAACCTCGACGACCTGCCGCCGTTGGCCGAGCTGCGCGAGATGGAAGCCGAGCCGGTGCTGGACTTCGACGACGCGCCGGTGCCGCAGAGCCTGCAGGAGCTGGCCGATGCCAGTGCCGAGCCGGAGGAGCCCAAGGACGAAACCAGTTTCCATACCTTGCTGCTGGAACTGGACGACATGGAGCAGGGGATCAAGACCGACTTTGATGATTTGCTGCGTGATGGCGCCGCTGAGCCGCAAACCGAGGTGAACGTTGAGCCCGAGCCCGACGTCGAAGAAGATATCCTCGGCGTCGCCGATGCCCGCGAAAAACTGCTGGCCGCCGTCGCCGCCCTCGAACAGCCGCCGCTGAGCGACGAGGAAGACGAAGCCCGGGCGCTGGCCGAGGCGATCGAAAACGAACGCCGCCAACTCGAAGACTGACAAGATCCAATGTGGGAGGGGGCTTGCCCACGATTGCAGTGTGTCAGTCAGCACAACCATCACTGATACACCGCAATCGGGGGCAAGCCCCCTCCCACATTTTGATCGCCGTTGTCCGAGAGCAACTATGACTTCGACCAAAGACCCCTGCATCAGCATCTGCAAGTTCAGCGACGACATCTGCGTCGGCTGTGGCCGCAGCAAGCGTGAAATCCGCGCCTGGAAGAAACTCGACAAAGTCGACAAGCGCACCGTGCTGGCCGAAGCCGAACTGCGCTTGCTGGCGTTGGGCGCCACCGGTCGGCGGAAAAGCAAATGACTTGGGTGTTATCGACTACTCTCTGATGCGCAACACGCGCCATGCGCGTATGATTCGCGACCCTTTGCCGACCTATTCGGCCAAAGCCCCGCTTTCAACACTCTTCAGGCCACGCCTGAATCGACCCACCGGGAGGTGCTTAAGATGAACGACAAAGACCAGAACGACAGCCAGGAAATCGGCCCAGCAGGCGAAAAACTGCAAAAGGTGCTGGCGCGTATCGGCGTGGGCTCGCGCCGCGACGTCGAAGCCTGGATCACCCAGAAGCGCATCAAGGTCAACGGCGTCGAGGCCACCCTTGGCCAGCGCGTCGACCTGCATGACGCGATCACCATCGATGGCAAGGTCATCAAGCGCGAAGAAGCCGCCGAATCGGTACGCCGCGTGATCATGTACAACAAGCCCGACGGCGAGATCTGCACCCGTGACGACCCGGAAGGCCGTCCAACCGTGTTCGACAAAATGCCCAAGCCCAAGGAGGGCCGCTGGATCAACATCGGTCGCCTGGACATCAACACCACCGGTTTGCTGATGTTCACCACCGACGGTGAATTGGCCAACCGCCTGATGCACCCCTCCTACGAGATGGACCGCGAATACGCCGTGCGCGTACGTGGCGAAGTCGATGACGAGATGATCGAGCGCTTGAAAGCCGGTGTGGTCCTTGAAGACGGCCCGGCCAAGTTCACCGACATCAAGCAGGCGCCGGGTGGCGAAGGGTTCAACCACTGGTACCACTGCGTGGTGATGGAAGGCCGCAACCGTGAAGTCCGTCGCCTGTGGGAATCCCAGGGCCTGGTGGTCAGCCGCCTGAAGCGCGTGCGTTTCGGCCCGGTGTTCCTCAACTCCGACCTGCCGATGGGGCGCTGGCGCGAAATGAGCCAGTACGAAGTCGACATCCTCAGCGCCGAAGTCGGCCTGACGCCGGTCGCGATGCCGCAGATGAACGCCAAGAGCAAAGACAAGCTTGAGCGTATGCAGCGTAAATCGTCGCGCCCTGTGCCGCGTACCGAGCGCGTTGCCCGCACCCTGCGCCCGGCGTTGAATGCACCGGCAACCGGCGGGCGTATTTCCCGCGAGCCGCAGATTGAAGGTGAGCGCCGTCCAACCGCGCCATCGCGCCAGGAAGGCGAGCGTGCTCCACGCGCCCCGCGTCCGGCTCCGTCGGGTGGTCGCAGCAACCGTGGTGAAGCCGACCGTCCGGCCGACAACGCCAGCACCAAGCGTCCGGCCAAGCCAGCGGCGAACAAGCGCCCTGGCCCGAAGCTGGTGGCTGACGAGCCGTCGGGCAAGCGCCGTGGCGCGCCGGCGGGGTCCGGTCAGCGTCCGGGTTTTGGTCGTAAGAAGCCGCAGTGAGGCCGTAGCCGCTGCATAAAAAAGCCAACCCTGGGGTTGGCTTTTTTTTCCCCTAAATTTGAAATGCAATCAACTGTGGGAGGGGGCTTGCCCCCGATAGCCATAGGTATCTACACAATTTTGGTGCGACACCGTACCTGTGGCGAGGGAGCTAACGCGTATCTACCTGACGCTCCGAGGTCCAAATGTGGGAGGGGGCTTGCCCCCGATGGCGGCCTCTGGGCCGACCAGGATGTTGGATCAGATCGAGTACATATCCGTTTCTGCGGTCATGGCCACTTAGGGTTCCGCCCTTACGGCGGGTCACTTTGGAAAAGCCCCAAAGTAACCAAAGGGCTCTTGCCCCACCACTCGGCACCTCGCCTAGGCTCGGTGTGCCCGAACGCAGG
>NZ_CVTX01000156.1:37956-48130 GCF_900005715.1 Pseudomonas sp. 34 E 7 | reverse complement strand
CGGCGTCCTGCCGGGTTGCCCACGGATTCAAGCCTGCGTTCGGCCAGCGTGGTTTAACGGGGCGCCTGAGATCAAAAGCAGATCAAGATCAAGATCAAGAGCGACTCGCTTCGCATCGTGGTTACGTTTGGGGGCTACAGAGTGGTGTAGATACCTATGCCCCGATAGTGGTGCATCAGTGACAGATACTGAGGCTGACACACTGCAATCGGGGGCAAGCCCCCTCCCACAGTTGGATCTCCGGTGTTTTCGAGTGCTTTGCTCAGAAGGCAAACGTCCCATCAAACACCGGCTTGTCATCCAGCGCCAACACGCCGCTGGCAAAGATCAGGTCCAGGTGGTGACTGCCTTTCTGCCCGCCGCCCAAGCCCAGATGCAACCCGCAATGGCGTTCTTCAAAGCCTGCATTGCGCGCGTACAAATCCTTCACGCCTTCATTGGTGCCGATGCCCAGTTCTTCCACGCGGCGGTTGGACGGGTTGGCATTGAGGTACTTGTTGAAGTCATCCACCAACCCCGGCACGTCGCTGGCCACGCTGCAGATGGTGGAGTTCTCGATCCACAGTTCCAGGGGTGACTCCAGCACGCCGTATTTACGCGCAAAGGGGATGGTGCTGAGGAACGTCCCGACAAACCGCACTTGCCCGTTGATGGCCTCGCTGTGGGTGGCGATCTCGCCCGGGGCCAGGTCGTGGTTGCCGACGCCGTTGATATTGGTCCACTTCTTGATGCTGCTCATGGGGGCTTCAAGGCGTGAGCCGTGCTTGTCGGTGAAGCTCAGCACGGTGGCTTCGGACATGCGCCGGATCAAGGTGGCGTTGAGGTCGGCAATGCGCTGCGGTTCGACGCTGAAGGTGTCGTAGAAGTAGTCGCCATAATCCTTGAACAACAGCGACTTTTTCCAATGTTCGGCCATCACGCCCTGCAATGCGCGGATAAAATCCGGGCCTTCGGCTCGGGGGTTGGGCAGGGTCGAGGAATCGTAGAGAAACAGGTACAGGTCGCAGGCTTCGATGGCCTGGGCCAGGGTTTCACTGGCGCTCAGGTCCAGGCGCTGCACCTGGAAATTGAAACGGGCGGCGCTGCCGTGGGTGATTGCCTGGGCGATGGCGTCGTAGCGTTCGGTATGGCCCAGCAGCACGGTAGGGCGGCTCAGGCCCTGGAGGGCCGGGTGATGAGCGAGGTAGTAAAGAAAGTGTTCGACGGCGCGGGCCTTGTCCATGACGGGAGTCCTTCGGTGCCTTGGGTAAGGGGGCAGGTGCCGTGCAGGGCACCTGCCGTATGCCTGCCGGGTGTTAGAACGGCCACATCGCGGTGCCAAATGGCACAACGGCGTCGGCTTGCATCATTTCAACGGCGGCCTCATGGGTCGGCGCTTCAAACCAATCGTCGAGTTGCAGTTCGGTTTCCAGGTCTTTTTCCAGTGCTTGCATGGTGTATCTCCTAGAGGACGTTGTTTGAGAACGGCTTGCCAACGGGCTTCGCGGGCAAGTGCAGAGAACCTAGGAGAGAGTGTTTCAAAATGCAAAATATTTATTGACACGGTTTCATTTGGACTTTTTCTTCGGTTTTTTTGAAGAGATTTTTTATCGAGAAAAAACAGTTGATTGGCTGAACCGATTCTTCAGTTATGTCTGACCGACAATTTTCCGTAGACCGCCCCCTGAGCGTGGCCGTAAAGACAACGTTCCGCACTGTAACGTCAGGTTTACGACGATAGTCGCGTAACGCTGGGTAGAAAATCCCTGTAAGGAATACCTGACAGATTGCCGAGTGCGCGTTGGTGGTGCGTGCCGAACCTGTCGAGCGGTGTACAATGCGCCGCGTTTTACTGTGACCCCCCCTTTGCGTAACCACGCAAAAGGCCAAGACCCAGGGTTTACCTTCCCTGATCACTCCGCCTGGCCACGAGCCAGACGGGTTCGATTTCGTCACAGATAAAAACAAACAGGTGACGCATGACCGTTAGAAAGACGCTGTACTCCTGGTACCTGCGCTGGGGTTTGAGCGGCGCTGCTTGAGGCGGTAATTCAAGGCAGCAACCTGCATTCAACATTCTCAAACCTTGCGTGAGACTCTTTTCATGAGTGGACCCCATTCCTCTTCAGGCGAGCTGAAACGCGGCCTGAAAAATCGGCATATCCAGTTGATCGCCCTCGGTGGCGCCATCGGTACCGGCCTGTTCCTCGGTTCGGCCGGGGTACTCAAGTCCGCCGGCCCGTCGATGATCCTGGGCTATGCCATCTGCGGCTTTATCGCCTTCATGATCATGCGCCAACTCGGTGAAATGATCGTAGAAGAGCCGGTCGCCGGCTCCTTCAGCCATTTCGCCCATAAATACTGGGGCGGGTTTGCCGGCTTCCTGTCGGGCTGGAACTGCTGGATCCTGTACATCCTGGTGGGCATGTCGGAGCTGACGGCCGTCGGTAAATACGTGCACTTCTGGTGGCCGCAGATTCCGACCTGGGCCTCGGCGGCGGCCTTCTTCGTGCTGATCAACCTGATCAACCTGGCCAATGTCAAAGTCTTCGGTGAGGCCGAGTTCTGGTTTGCGATCATCAAGGTGGTGGCGATTGTCGGCATGATCGCCCTGGGCAGCTATCTGCTGGTGAGCGGCAGCGGCGGGCCACAGGCGTCGGTGACCAACCTGTGGGAGCACGGCGGCTTTTTCCCCCATGGCGTGGGTGGGTTGGTGATGGCCATGGCGATCATCATGTTCTCCTTCGGCGGCCTGGAAATGCTCGGGTTTACCGCTGCCGAAGCCGACCAGCCACGCACGGTGATCCCCAAGGCCATCAATCAGGTGATCTATCGCATCCTGATTTTCTACATCGGTGCCCTGGTGGTGCTGTTGTCGCTGATCCCGTGGGACAGCCTGCTGGCCACCCTTAACGCCTCCGGCGACCCCTACAGTGGCAGCCCGTTCGTCCAGGTGTTCTCGATGCTGGGCAGTAAAACGGCCGCGCATATCCTCAACTTCGTGGTGTTGACCGCAGCGCTGTCGGTATACAACAGCGGCACCTACTGCAACAGCCGCATGTTGCTGGGCATGGCCGAGCAGGGCGATGCACCCAGGGCCCTGGCGAAGATCGACAAGCGCGGCGTACCGGTGCGTTCGATCCTGGCGTCGGCGGCAGTGACCCTGGTGGCGGTGCTGATGAACTACTTCATCCCGCAGCATGCGCTGGAGTTGCTGATGTCCCTGGTGGTGGCCACGTTGGTGATCAACTGGGCGATGATCAGTTATTCCCACTTCAAGTTCCGCCAGCACATGGACCTTACCGGTCAGGTGCCGTTGTTCAAGGCGCTGTGGTATCCCTACGGCAACTTTATCTGCCTGGCGTTCGTGGTGTTTATCCTGGCGATCATGCTGATGATTCCGGGGATCCAGGTGTCGGTGTATGCGATCCCGGTGTGGGTGGCGTTCATGGGGGTGTGCTACTGGATCAAGAACAAGCGCAAGGCGCAAGCGGCCTTGAGCACAGCAGGGACGGTTCTGGAGTAGGACGGTTCCGGTAAATGGAAAACCCGGCCGTGTGCCGGGTTTTTTGTGGGCGCGGGCAGGTTAGACTCCACCCCCCGTTTTTATCGATCCTTGCCCGGAGGCCCTATGCAGCACACCGAGATTGACGGCGGCGCCCTGCAGCGCGACGCGCTGGAAGACCTGATCGAGCAGCACCGCAGCCCTTTGCGCTTGCTCGGCGTCGACCTGAGTGGTGCCGATCTGTCGCGCATGCAATTGGACCACTGGGTGTTTGAGCGGTGCATTCTGACCCAGACGTCCTTCCTCGGTTCGCGCCTGGAAGGCACGCAATGGAAAAGCTGCCGGGCCGGCCACGCCATCTTCGAGGCCGCGAACCTGCTGGAAGCGCAGTTCAGCAGTTGCGACCTGAACAACACGCGCTGGCAGCGCAGCAAGCTGTCCCAGGCGAATTTCACCCAGTGCAAGCTGACCGGCGCCAACTTCACCCATTGCGCGTCCCTCGGCCTGAGCTTCAGCGAAAGCCTGCTCAACAGCGCCTTTTTGTCCGGGTTGTCGTTTACCCGAACCCTGCTTAACAACCTGGATTTTTCCGATAGCGATTTGTCGGATACCGACTTTCGCAAGGCAGAGCTGGTGGATTGCAGCCTGGCCCATGCCCGTATCAACGGTGCCAATTTTGCCGGTGCCGACCTGCGCGGTGCAGATTTGAGCGGCTTTCGTCTCAATGATGCCAAACTGTTCAAAGGCGCCGTGATTTCCAAAGCCCAGGCGTCGATGTTGTTGTCTGAGTTGGGCTTGTCCGTTGCCTAGGGTTCTTGATTGATGCTGGTAATTTCCAACAATGTGCACCTGCCTGACGCCGAGATCGAACTGACCGCCATTCGTGCCCAGGGTGCCGGCGGGCAGAACGTCAATAAGGTGTCGAGTGCGGTGCACCTGCGCTTTGACATTCCGGCGTCGTCGTTGCCGCAGTTCTACAAGGAGCGCTTGCTGGCGCTGCGTGACAGCCGTATCACCAGCGAGGGCGTGCTGGTGCTCAAGGCCCAGCAATACCGGACCCAGGAACAGAACCGTGCGGATGCGCTGGAGCGTCTGGTGGAATTGATCCTCAGTGCCACCAAGGTCGAAAAGAAGCGCCGGCCGACCAAACCCACCCTGGGTTCAAAGAAGCGCCGGCTGGAGTCAAAAACCAAGCGCGGCAGCATCAAGGCCGGGCGTGGCAAGGTCGACTTTTAAGCGTCGCGAGACTCGCGGGCCTGAGGTGCCTGGCGATACAGATAGAGGCTCAGCAACAAGCCACCGCAGGCGGCGAGGGCGGCGAAGAGGAAGATCGACGCAAAGCCGAAACCTGCCGCGACGGCGCCGGCCAGTGGGCCGGTGATCCCCAGTGACAGGTCAATGAACAACGAATAAGCGCCCACCGCCGCACCACGGCTGGAGGCCGGCACCAGGTTGACGGCCTCAACCCCCAGCGCCGGAAACACCAGGGAAAAACCGAAGCCGCTCAAGGCCGCGCCGGCCAGCGCCCAGGGGGCATCCGGCGCCAGCCACAGCAACAGCAGCCCCAGTATCTCAACCGACAGGCAGGCGATTGCCACGCGGAAACCGCCGATCCGGTTGATCAGATTGCCGAACAGCAGGCGCGCGCCGATAAAACTGGCACCGAACAGGCTCAGTGCCCATACCGCGTTGTCCCAGTGCTGGGTGGTGTAATACAGGGTGATAAAGGTGGCAATGGTGCCAAAGCCGATGGAGCCCAACGCCAATGCGCACCCATGGGGCAGCACGCGGCCCAGCACATTCATGAACGGCAGGCGTACACCGGCCACAATCGGCGCCGCTTCTTTGTTCCACGCCAACAGCACGCCCACAAGCGCCAGCACAATGATGCTGACGCCCATGCTCCACAGGCCGAACCGGCTGACCAGCAGCACGCCCAGCGGTGCCCCGACGGCCAGCGCGCCGTAGCTGGCGATGCCGTTCCACGAGATGACCTTGGCGGTATTCGCCGCACCGACACGCCCTATGCCCCAACCAATCGCACCGGAACCCACCAGGCTTTCAGCGCTGCCCAGCACCAGGCGACCGATCAGCAGACAACCGAGACTGAAGGCCGGCAGGCTGGAAAAACCGGCGGCGAGCAACATGAACACGCCGCTCAAGCCGCAACCGACCAGGCCGATGAGCACCGCGCGCTTACTGCCCAGGTTATCGATGATTTTGCCGGCATACGGACGGCTCAGCAGGGTCGCCAGGTATTGCACGCTGATCACCAGCCCGGCGATAACCGCGCCATAGCCCAGTTGGCTATGCACATAGCCCGGCAACACCGCCAGAGGGATGCCGATGTTCAGGTAGCCGATAAAGGTGAACAGCACGATGGAAACGACTTGCAGCGTGACCGCCATGGGTCGCTGGGTATCTGGCATGGGAGAGGTCCACTGTCGCAGCAGGTAAAGATAGGCTGCTAATGATACCGGTGGTTTGGCTCGCGCAGGGCGCTAAAGCGCAAAAACCTCAGCGCAGGAACGCTTCAGGCTTGCTCAGGGGCCAGCAATTGGGTGGTGACCAGGGCGGCCAGGGCGTTTTCCTGGGTGCCGAAGCGCTTGAGCAACACGGCTTGTTTGTCCGCGCTGAGGCGGTTCCAGACCTCGACCATCTGCAGGGCAGCGTCGAGTACGGCGGTATCCGGGGTATCGGTCATTTTTACGGGGGTCTCGAATGATTCAGGCAGTGTGGAAAGCGCTCAAAGCTGCGCTTTCCACACGGTCTGGTACGGCGTCAGTCCTGGCTTTCGCTGTCGACTGGTTTTGCTTCTTTGGCTTCGGGCCGTGTGTCGCTGGCCTGTTGCGGTGCTGGCTGCTCTGTAGGCTGCAGGCTTGGGAAGGGGAGATTAGGTATCTCGTGCATCGTCGTCGCTCCTCGCAAGGTCTGTTTCAATCGCAGGTGATTGCGCGCTCTCAAAAAGCCTTGGCAGGATACAGCACTATAAATGACAAATAGACTTTTATATCGACCGTGCCTAGAACGCCACTTTGCCCAGGATCATGTCGCGATACATCACAAAATCACCGAGCAGGCTGTAAAACGGGTGCTGGAAGGTGGCCGGACGGTTCTTCTCGAAGAAGAAATGGCCGATCCAGGCGAAGCTGTAGCCGGCGATCGGCACGGCCAGCAACAGGCCTGGCGAGCCTCGGCCGATGGCGTAGGCCAGGATGCCGATCACCAGCGTAGTGCCGATAAAATGCAGGCGCCGGCAGGTGCTGTTGCCGTGCTCCGCCAGGTAGTACGGGTAAAACTCGGCGAAGCTGTTGAATCGCTTGACGTTTTCCACGGTGACAGGCCCTCTGATTGTTGTGCGGCCCAACAGATGTTCGGCGGGGAGCTTATTTGAGTCTAGAGTGATCAGTGGTGACAGCCAGTGACAATAGATGCCACTTTAGTATCCTTGGCCTCCTGGCTACCGTTTAAGCCTGCCAGCACAAGAAGGCGCCATGAGCGAACGAACAACGTCTGCAAGCTGGGCGATGGGGATAGTCAAGGCCCTGGAAATGGACGGCCTGGATTGCCGGGCCCTGTTCAAGCAACTGGGATTGGACTATGCCGACCTCAGTAACCCCGACGCGCGTTTTGCGCAGGATGCCATGACCCGTTTATGGCAGCGCGCAGTGGAGTTGTCGGGCAACCCGGCCATTGGCCTGAACATGGGCAAAGTGGCGCGTCCGGCCTCGTTTCATGTCGCCGGTTATGCCTTGATGTCCAGCAACACCCTGGCCGACGGCTTCAGGCGCCTGGTACGTTACCAGCGCATCATCGCCGAAAGCGCCGACTTGAGTTTCCGCCTGCTCCCCGAGGGCTACGCGCTGATCCTGACGGTGCACGGCGATCACCTGCCGCCCACCCGACAAAGCGCCGAAGCCTCGCTGGCCAGTGCGTTGGCGCTGTGCGGCTGGCTCACAGGACGAACCCTGCAACCGCATAAAGTGATGCTGCAGGGCGATCAACCGGTCGATCTGGCGCCCTACAAAGAGGTGTTCCATGCGCCGCTGGAATTCAATGCGCCGTATGACGCGCTGATTTTCGAGCAGGCCGACATGGATGCGCCATTGCCTACGGCCAACGAGGCCATGGCGCAGTTGCACGATCGTTTTGCCGGTGAATACCTGGCGCGCTTTTCCGAAAGCCGTGTGACCCACAAGGCACGGCAGGTATTGTGCCGCCTGCTGCCCCAGGGCGAACCCAAGCGCGAAGTGGTGGCGCAGACGTTGCATCTGTCCCAGCGTACCTTGCAACGGCGTTTGCAGGAGGAGGGCACCAGCTTCCAGGCCCTGCTTGACGACACCCGCCGTGAGCTGGCCGAGCAATACCTGGCGCAGCCGAGCATGACCTTGCTGGAAATCGCCTACCTGTTGGGGTTCGCCGACCCCAGCAACTTCTTTCGCGCGTTTCGCCGCTGGTTCGACGCCACGCCCGGCGAATACCGGGCGCGGTTGCAGCATACGTCGACCGTCAGTGACGCCAGAACGCCGGAATACAGAGCACAAACACCGTAATGATTTCCAGCCGTCCCAACAGCATGCCCAGCGACAGAATCCACTTGGCCGCATCCGGCAGGCTGGCGAAGTTGCCGGCCGGGCCGATGGTTTCACCCAGGCCCGGGCCGACGCCGGATACGGTGCTGGCCGCGCCGGTCAGCGCGGTCATCCAGTCCAGGCCCAGCAGTGACAAGGCCAGCGCGATGGCACAAATGGTGATGGCGAAGAAAAACGAAAAGGTCAGGATCGACCGCACGATTTCCTCGTCGAGACGGTGACCGTTGTACTTCTGTTTGATCACCGCGCGCGGGTGAATCAACTGGTTCAGGTTGGCCTTGAGCAGGATATAGGCGACCTGGAAGCGGAAGATCTTGATCCCGCCGGCGGTAGAGCCCGAACAGCCGCCGATAAAGCCCAGGTAGAAGAACAGCATCAGTGAGAAGTTGCCCCAGAGGCTGTAGTCCCCCAGCGCAAAACCGGTGGTGGTCACCACCGAGGTGACGTTCAGCGCCACGTGGCGCAGGGCATCCAGCCAGTGCAGGTTGGTGGTCCACCAATACCAGGTGCCGAGCACCAGCCAGGTCACCACCAGCAAACCGAGCAAGCCCTGCACCTGCTGGTCCCTGAGCAGCGCGCGACGGTTGCCGCGCAAGGTCGCCACGTACAGGGTGAACGGCAGGCTGCCCAGGATCATCACCACCACCGCCACCCAGTGCACCGCCGGTTGCTTCCAGTGCGCCAGGGATTCATCGGAGGTGGAAAACCCGCCGGTGGAAATCGCCGACATGGCGTGGTTGATCGCATCGAACAGCCCCATCCCGGCCCACCAGAACGCCAGGCTGCCAAGGATGGTGATGCCCACATACGCCGCCACGATCAGCCGCGCGACCATATGGGAGCGCGGCATGACCTTTTCCGAACGGTCCGACGACTCGGTCTGGAACAGGCGCATGCCACCGATGCGCAGCAGCGGCAGGATCGCCACCGCCATGCCGATAAACCCGATACCGCCGAGCCAGTGCAACAGCGAACGCCACATCAGGATGCCCGGCGACATGTTGTCCAGCCCGCTCAACACCGTGGACCCGGTGGCCGTGATGCCGGACATGCTTTCAAAAAACGAGTCGGTGTAGCTGATGTGCTGAGTCAGCAGGAACGGCAGCGCGGCGAAGACGCACACTACCACCCAGCTGGTGACGGTCAGCAGGTACATGTCCCGGGGGCGCAGGTGCACATGCTCCGGGCGCCCGGGAATCACCAGGGCCAGGCCGGCGATAAAGGTGATCATGCTGGCCCACAGGAACGAGGGCAGGTCGCTGGTGCGTTCGAAGATCACCAGGGTGGCCATGGGCACGACCATGGCGATCGCAAGCGTGATCAGGAAGATGCCGATGATGAAACCGATGATGCGCAGGGTCGGCAACGCCATGAAATTCGCTCGGGTGGTGTGGGCAGAGGCGCCATTCTACCTGCGGTGGAGGTCTTGTAAACCAAGGGCTGGGGCAACATGTAGGAGGGGGCTTGCCCTGATACCGATCAGTTGGCGCAGAGCCCCTGTGGGAGGGGGCTTGCCCCCGATGGCGGCCTCAGAGCCGACCAGGATGTTGGATCGATCCCGGTCAAAATGTGGGAGGGGGCTTGCTCCCGATGGCGGCCTCAGGACTGACCAGGATGTTGGATCGATCCCGGTCCAAATGTGGGAGGGGGCTTGCCCCCGATGGCGGCCTCAGAGCCGACCAGGATGTTGGATCGATCCCGGTCCAAATGTGGGAGGGGGCTTGCTCCCGATGGCGGCCTCAGAGCCGACCAGGATGTTGGATCGATCCCGGTCCAAATGTGGGAGGGGGCTTGCCCCCGATGGCGGCCTCAGGACCGACTAGGATGTTGGATCGATCCCGGTCCAAATGTGGGAGGGGGCTTGCTCCCGATGGCGGCCTCAGGACCGACCAGGATGTTGGATCGATCCCGGTCCAATGTGGGAGGGGGCTTGCTCCCGATGGCGGCCTCTGGGCCGACCAGGATGTTGGATCAGATCGCGTACATATCCGTTTCTGCGGTCATGGCCACTTAGGGTTCCGCCCTGACGGCGGGTCACTTTGGAAAAGCCCCAAAGTAACCAAAGGGCTCTTGCCCCACCACTCGGCACCTCGCTTGG